>NZ_JANGAA010000039.1:0-16329 GCF_024461705.1 Blautia sp. DFI.9.10 | reverse complement strand
AGCAGGAAGCCCCCACTTCAAAATCGTAAGATTTAAGTGGTGGGAGCATGTCACCATGTTATACTTTCAACAAGTAAAGAAAGAAAGGAAGGTAGCAACATGTACAGTATCGACTTAAACAGTGACATGGGTGAGTGCTTTGGTGCATATAAGCTTGGCGGCGATGAAGCGATCATCAAATATGTCACAACAGCAAATGTAGCATGTGGCTGGCATGCAGGCGATCCGATGGTAATGGATAAGGTAGTCCGCATGGCAAAGGAACGTGGCGTTATGGTTGGAGCCCATCCTGGATATCCGGATCTTCTTGGCTTTGGACGAAGAAAGATGGTTCTCTTTCATGATGAAGTTAAGAATTACGTCAGATACCAGATCGGAGCACTGGCTGCATTTACCAAGAGCTACGGAATGAAGCTTCAGCATGTCGCTCCTCATGGAGCAATGGGGAATGCCTGCCAGTATGACGAGGATATTTCCACAGCGATCTGTGAGGCAATCTGCGAGTATGACAAAAATCTGATCGTTTATTACTGTGCAGGAGCAGTTCTTGGTGATATCGCTGAGAGCAAGGGACTTCGCACAGCATCTGAGATTTTTGCAGATTGTGCATACATGGATGATCTTTCTCTTGTAAATTGTTAAAAGAATTATATTGTTATATGATTTCGTAAGTGATATACTTAAACATAAGGAAAACCGTGTGAAATTACAGTTTGCTTTTTGCACGGTTTCTTTTATACATGGTAGTTAGTTAAAGCTAACAACAGAACGATGTGAAAGTACTTTTGACTATACAGAAAGGAATACATAATGCTAATGAATGTTTTTGAAGGTATACTGATTCCATTTGTTGGAACAACGCTAGGTGCAGCATGCGTGTTTTTTATGAGAAAAACACTTAGCAAGTTACTGCAACGTGCACTTGCAGGGTTTGCAGCAGGTATAATGGTTGCTGCTTCAATCTGGAGTCTTCTGATTCCGGCAATTGAACAATCTGAGAATATGGGAACTTTATCGTTTGTTCCGGCAGTTGTTGGGTTCTGGATTGGTATATTATTTTTACTCGCACTTGATCATTTGATTCCCCATCTTCATGTTGGAAGTGATCAGGCAGAGGGACCGAGAAGCAAACTTGGCCGTACTACGATGATGGTGTTGGCAGTTACATTACATAATATCCCTGAAGGTATGGCAGTTGGTGTAATGTATGCAGGATTTCTTGCTGAAAATGCACAGATTACAGCAACAAGTGCACTTGCTTTATCACTTGGAATTGCTATCCAGAATTTTCCAGAAGGAGCGATTATATCCATGCCGCTTAGGGCAGAGGGTGAAAGTAAGAGAAAGGCATTTCTGGGAGGTGTACTTTCAGGAGTCGTTGAACCGATTGGAGCAGTAATGACGATTCTTGTCGCACAGCTGGTAATCCCGGCATTACCATATTTACTCAGCTTTGCAGCAGGAGCTATGTTATATGTCGTGGTTGAAGAACTAATTCCGGAAATGTCTCAGGGACAGCACTCGAATATCGGTACGCTTTTCTTTGCAATTGGATTTAGTTTGATGATGATCTTGGATGTGGCGCTGGGGTAAGAGGAGAGGAATGATTCTTATGAGAATAAGCAGTTTTATGCTTATATGAAAAAAATGAAGAAATGCGGATGCAAGTCGAAAAAGGTACAGTGATTGGAGAAAAAAGCATGAAAAATAAAGAATATAAAAAATTGTCAATTAAAGAATTTACAAAAGCAGCAGGAAGATATGAAAGTAGCCATGCTGGCATTTACGAAATGTGCAAGAAAGATTATCCGGATATTCTGGAAGAATTAGAGAAGGAGCCATTTAGAGATTTATTAGATGCAGGCTGTGGGCCTGCTCCGATGATTTCTTTATTAGCAGAAAAATATCCAGACCGACATTATACAGGACTGGATCTGACTCCTGCCATGATTGAACAGGCAAAAAAGAAAAATATTCCAAATGCAACATTTGTTGTAGGAGACTGTGAGAACTTTCCTTTTGAAAAGGATTCATTTGATGCAATTATTTGTTCTATGAGCTTCCATCATTATCCGGATCCACAGGCATTTTTTGACAGTGTGAAAAGATGTCTTCGCCCAAATGGAAGATTGATACTGAGAGATGTGACCAGTGACAATAAAGTATTGGTATGGCTAATGAATACATTGGAAATGCCGTTGGCAAATATATGCGGACATGGAGATGTCCAAGTGCCAACAAGAGATGTGGTCATAAAATGTTGCAAAAAAGCAGGATTAAAAGTAGAAAAATTTGAAATTCGTAAAGGTATGCGAATGCATTGTGTTGTGAGAAAACCTATGGGAAAGGCGATAGGAAATGAAAGATAAGTATCTTAGGGAAACACGAATGGTTGATTTTTCTAATCCGGAAATTCAAAAACTTATTCAAAATATGAAATGGAAGGAAATGGGTGAATTTGAAAGGATTAAGGCAATCTACAACTATGTAAGAGATGATGTTTTATTTGGATATAATATTGATGACGGAATTTCAGCTTCAAAAGTACTTGCAGATGGTTATGGACAATGTAATACAAAAGGAACTTTATTTATGGCACTTTTACGTGCCTGCAATATTCCATGCAGAGTACATGGTTTTACGATTGATAAAAGATTGCAGAAAGGGGCTATGACCGGGTTTGTTTACCGTAATGCTCCAAAAAGTATTTTCCATAGCTGGGTAGAAATTAATTTCGAAAATCAGTGGTACGAACTGGAAGCTTTCATTTTGGATAAAACCTACATAAAGAAGTTACAGGAACAAAATTCGGAATGTACAGGTGCATTTTGCGGTTATGGAGTAGCAGTCAAGGATTTCAGAAATCTCATTATTGAGTTTGATAGGAACAATACTTATATTCAGAGCGAGGGAATCAATCAGGATTTTGGTGTTTATGATTGTCCAGATGAACTGTTGAAGGAACATCATCAAGAAATTTCAGCCTTTAAAGCATTTGCTTATAGACATATTGGAAGACACCTCATGAATCGTAATGTCAGGAAGATTAGAGAACGATAGTTTTAAGCTTTTAGAATTAAAATTAAATTTGGAGGGTAATATGGCAGACAAAATACAAAATGCTTATGAAACATCAAAAAATATATATGACGATGTTCTTACGCAAAGAAATATTTTCAGCAAACTGTATATTAAGTTATTTTGGAGTGGCACGGATGATAATGATATAGCACGAAAAGTTTTATCATATGTTCCTGATGACTTTTCAGGAAAGCTTCTTGATGTTCTGGTTGGAACTGCTGTATTTACGGAAAACAAATGGAGTTCTCTGAAAAATGCACATATTACTTGTATTGATTACAGCATGGATATGCTTGAACAAGCCAGAAAAAGACTTGGTAGTCATGCGCATATCAAATGTATTCAGGGGGATGTGGGAAACCTGCAAATGGAGGATGAATCTGTTGATACCGTTGTCAGTATGAATGGTTTTCATACATTTCTTGATAAGCAAAAAGCATTTCATGAAATATGGCGTGTTTTGAAACCAGGCGGCGATTTCATTGCCTGTTTTTATATCAGGGGAAAATCGAAACGGACAGATTGGCTGGTAAAAAATATTCTTGCAAAGAAAGGGTGGTTTTCTCCACCGTTTCAGACGGAGAAAGAGCTGAGAGATATCCTTCAAAAGCTATATAAAGAAACGGATATCCATGTTGACGGTTCTATGGTATATTTCCGTTGTGTGAAGTAATGCAATGATGCTGGATTTATAATAAAGTTTCAGATAATAAGTCTGGAACTTTATTTTTGTCTAAATGGATTATTGCCGTCCGTTCAGGTCTGGATAATGCTCGATTCTCATGTTAAGATAATAGAAAAGGTTAGATAAAACTAACACAAAGAAATACCACTATGTGAAAGGAGAAGAAATTAGACGCAATCAGACGAAATATTGTTTTTCATGGAAATGCTGAAAATCCTTGTAAACAAAGGGTTCTTGATATATGCTGAAACAAGTCGAAGCCCGTTGTTGCTTTATGTGGTGGAAAGCGGTGGATCAAAAATCCTAGTATAAATAATATAAGAAGAAACGGTAAAGCAGAGAATGTTCCTGGCAGGCTTATGCTTGCCGTTTTTTTATTTCTGTCGTTCCCATACCTGGCCGATCGGGAAGGACGGAGTGGATTCTGCAAGAAAGTCTTCCAGTGCATTTTCGAAGAATTCCACGGCACGTTTGCTGGTGGACTTTGGATATTTATGCTTGATCTTATAGCAGACACGGTTTGGCGGTGTGTTTTTCAGTTCACTGATAAAAAGAGGCCGGTAATGGGAAAGCTCCAGGATCACAGACTGTGGTGCGACCATCCAGTTTCCCGGTTTTTTCCAGAGACGGTCCAAAAGTGTGATGGTATCTGCCGCAATGTGAGGCCTGGAAGCGGAGGAAAGCCAGCGGTCATGCCAGATCTGATAATTGTCATCCCAACTTAAAAACAGCTCCAGGGATGGATCCAGCTCATCGGTATGTATTGCCGGAGCCGGAATCACTGGCTGATCCGATTGTATCAGATAAAGTTTTTCTTCGAAGATTTTCTCTGTTATAATATTCTTGTAATGCAATTTATGGTAGACAAATCCGATATCAATGCTGTGTTCTCCAAGAAGACCGTAGAGTTCTGAAGAGTGATGGGACTCGATGTTCAGGTCCAGCTTGGTCTGCTCATTTAAGATCCTGTCATACAGTGGTGCGAAAATAGCTACGTTCAGGCTGTCTGTACAGCCGATGGTAAGCAGCAGGGAATCCTGATTGCGCTGCAGCTCCATAGTTTCCTTCCAGAGAGACATCCAGCGTTCCGCAAGGATGATAAAATCCGTTCCCTTGGCAGTCAGTTCCACCTGCTTGTGGCCTTTCTGACGGATCACAAGGGGAAAACCCAGTTCGTTCTCCAGAGATGTGAGCCGGTGGCTGACAGTAGGCTGGGAAAGAAAAAGAAGATCCGCTGTACGGGTGATGCTCTTGGTATTTACAATGGTGAGAAAGGTTTCGATTTCAGCAAGATTCATATGAACAGCTCCTTTTCTTTGGTGTTGTCTATAGGATGGTTTAAGCTTTGATAATATAAAAATTATTTATATTATACAGAGAAATTATTCGTTATTCAATAGTAAGCTTGTATGATATGATAAATACAATTAAAAAAGAAAATCAAAAGAAGAGAGGTTTTCATATGGCATTAGGATGTAGGATCAGACGAAACTTTGAAAGACCGTCAAAAGAATTAGTAGAAGCCTTCCGTGGAATTCCAGTTGCAAATATTGATGATAACTGTGGAAAGATCGCTGCCGTAGATTCCAGTATTTTCCCGCTGAACCCGAAGGCAAGACTTCTGGGAACTGCATTTACAGTAAATGCACCGGCAGGAGATAACCTTCTGTTCCATAAAGCACTGGATATGGCTCAGCCGGGAGATGTTATCGTTCTTGCAAACAAAGGAAGCAGGATGGAGTTATCCTTATCAACAACAGCCGTGGTCAGCTTGTTGTTGAGCAGGATCTGGCAGATGCTCTGAATAGTGGGAAGGTTTATGCTGCTGGTCTTGATGTTGTTTCTACTGAGCCGATCAAGGGGGATAATCCGCTTTTCAAGGCTAAAAACTGCATCATCACTCCGCATATCTCCTGGGCTGCTCAGGCTTCCAGACAGAGGATTATGGATATTACGGTTGATAATATCAAGGCTTTTCTGGATGGTAATACGGTTAACAGAGTTAACAAATAGATTTTTTTTCGGTGTTTCGATTTCCTATGTATGATGTGTGAGGAAAGGACGGCTGTCTCGCTTTTTGGGGTGGCCGTCTTTTTCTTTGTGTGGTGGATGGAATGAACCGTACGCCGGGGATGTGGCAGCGGTACGGGCAGGGCTCCGTCGGCGGATACTGCTAAGGCTCCGGAAATCGGCTAAAAACATTGAGACAGGGGCAGAACTCGCCTCTGGCTCAGACAGCAGCCCCTGTCTCAATAACGCCGATCCCCGCAGCCTTAGCAGTATCACACCTCCTCCGCAGCAGCCCATACCGCTGCCACATCCCCGGCTGGAAATTCAACCGCAGAGAGCAGAGAATAGAAGCGAATGTACATTCTGCCTAGTGCCCAAAAAACACAATATATAAAAATAAATCGGCACAGCGTTCCACGTCCAACACCGAAGCATACAGGAACCAGATCGGCACAGTGTTCCGCATCCAATACCGAAGCATACAGAAAACGGCTTCAAAACAATCCATAACCAATAAAGCAGCCGGCCGTATCCCCAAAAAATAAATCGGCACAGCACCCCGCATCCAACACCGAAGCATACAGGAACCAGATCGGCACAGCACCCTGCATCCAACACCGAAGCATACAGGAATCAGATCGGCACAGCGTCTCACATCCAATATCCAAGCATACAGACACAAGTCAACACCCTCCCCTCATCCACAACCAAGAACTCCTTAAAAAAAGCCCGAGGGGTGTGCAGAGGGGCCGCGGCTTTGCGGCCCCTTTGCGGTTTTCTTTTTGCACAAAAAAATAGCTCCTACATCGCAAAGATGTAAGAGCTAAATTCGCTGGATGGAGAAGGATTCGAACCTTCGAAGGCGGTGCCAACAGATTTACAGTCTGCCCCCTTTGGCCACTCGGGAATCCATCCGTGAACAACAAATGTATTATATATAACATTTGATAAAATTGCAAGCTTTTTCTCAAAAAAAATAATAATTCCCACAGCATCAGCATTTTTGGTAAAATACTGGACTTACCAAAGGAAATCTGCTATTATGAGTACGGTTGGATATAAAGGACACGGTTTTTCCGTATCCTAATACAGGTTAGGAGGATTTTATCATGTTAGTAAACGCAACAGAAATGCTGAAAAAAGCAAAAGCAGGCCATTATGCAGTTGGTCAGTTCAACATCAACAACCTTGAGTGGACAAAAGCTATCCTTCAGACAGCTCAGGAGCTCAACTCTCCTGTAATCCTTGGTGTTTCCGAGGGTGCCGGTAAATACATGACAGGTTATAAGACTGTTGTAGGTATGGTTAACGGTATGATGGAAGAGCTGAACATCACTGTTCCGGTTGCTCTTCATCTTGACCACGGCAGCTATGATGGATGCCTGAAATGTGTTGAGGCTGGTTTCTCTTCCATTATGTTCGACGGATCTCATTATCCGATCGATGAGAACGTAGCTAAGACTAAAGAGCTGGTTAAGATCGTTGCTGAGCACAACATGTCTCTTGAGGCAGAGGTTGGTTCCATCGGTGGCGAGGAAGATGGTGTTGTTGGTATGGGCGAGTGCGCTGATCCTGAGGAGTGCAAGAGAGTTGCAGATCTCGGAATCAACTTCCTTGCAGCTGGTATCGGTAACATTCACGGAAAATATCCGGCTAACTGGCAGGGCTTAAGCTTTGAGACTCTGGATGCTATTCAGAAACTGACAGGAGATATGCCGCTTGTTCTTCACGGTGGTACAGGTATCCCGGCAGACATGATCAAGAAAGCGATCAGCCTTGGCGTTTCCAAGATCAATGTAAATACAGAGTGCCAGCTTGCATTTGCTGAAGCTACACGTAAATACATTGAAGAGGGTAAAGATCAGCAGGGTAAAGGATATGACCCACGTAAGCTTCTTGCACCTGGAGCAGAAGCGATCAAAGCTACTGTTAAAGAGAAAATGGAGCTTTTCGGATCTGTCAATAAAGCATGATGAATCGAAAATAATATATGAAAGAAGCCGGAATGGGAGCAAGCCTGTTCCGGCTTCTTTTTTCATGATAAAATGTCAATATTTTCACTATATAAAAAAATCAACATGTTTCTTGGTTTTTTTATATAGTGAAAATGACCTCTTCGATTTACAATAATATCAAGTTAATCGAGAAGCTGATTTGAAGCTTATCGGTCAGAGATATGCAAAAGGGACGTTTTAAGCATATCTTCAGAACAAGTTGAATATCATTTAAGGTAAAGGAGAGGTACGATTATGAGAATGAAAAAAGCAACAGCATTTGGTCTTGCAGCATTAATGGCAGCTACCATGATCCCGGCAGTTCCGGCTATGGCAAAGGGGGATGACAGTGAAGGTTCTGTTTACTATCTGAACTTTAAACCGGAGCAGGCAGATCAGTGGTCAGACCTGGCAAAGAAATACACCGATGAGACTGGTGTACCGGTTACCGTTGTTACAGCTGCTTCCGGAACTTACGAGTCTACTCTGAAATCAGAGATGGCCAAGGATGAGGTTCCGACACTGTTCCAGGTTAACGGACCGGTTGGACTTGCATCCTGGAAGGATTATTGCTATGACCTGAAAGACAGCGATGTTTATAAAAATGTGGAGAGTGACGATTTCGTACTGAAGGATGACAGCGGTGCAGTTGACGGTATCGCCTATGTAATTGAAACATATGGAATTATTTACAACAAAGCGCTTCTTAAGAAATACTGTGAGATGGATGGCGCTGTGATCAAGTCTGCAGATGAGATCAACAATTTTGAGACATTAAAGAAGGTTGCAGATGATATCCAGGCTAAGAAAGATGACCTTGGAGTTGACGGTGCATTTACTTCCGCAGGCTTTGATTCTTCCAGTGACTGGCGCTTCAAGACACACCTTGCAAACCTTCCAATCTATTATGAGTACAAAGAAGACGGAATCACATCCACAGATGCGATCAAAGGGACCTATCTTGACAACTTCAAGAACCTGTTTGACCTTTATATCACAGATTCTACCTGTGAGCCAAGCCTTCTTTCCAGCAAGACTATCGATGATGCAAATGCTGAATTTGGTCTTGGAGAGGCTGTGTTCTATCAGAATGGAACCTGGGCTTATGATAACATCAAAGATAACGAAGTAGCAGACGAGGATATGGGAATGCTTCCAATCTATATTGGTGTAGATGGTGAAGAGGACCAGGGACTTTGCACAGGCAGTGAGAACTACTGGTGCGTAAACAAAAAAGCAGATGAGAAGGATATCCAGGCAACTCTTGATTTCCTCAGCTGGGTTATCACAAGTGATGAAGGAAGAGAATCTATAAGCCAGGAAATGGGATTTACAACACCATTCAAGACCTTTGATGAGAATTATGAGTCTGCAAATCCGCTTGTAAAAGCAGCCGACGAATATGTAAAAGCTGGTAAAACTCCGGTTTCATGGAACTTTACAACCATGCCTTCTGAAGAGTGGAAAAACCAGGTCGGCAGTGCAATGCTTGAGTATGCACAGGGTACCGGCGAGTGGGATGCTGTGAAAACTGCATTTGTTGACGGATGGGCAAAAGAGTACAAAGCAGCAAATGAAGGCTGATAAGGTATAACTGAAACGTGATCACGAAGGGGTGGGCGGTTTCCGCCTGCCTCTTTTAATGAAGAGAGGATGTGTAAAGTAGGGAAGGATGCATCCTCAGGAGAAAGGAAGAGAAAACATGCAGAATAAGATGATGAAAAAGTATTTTCCGGTTTTTGTCCTGCCTACCCTGCTGGCATTTACCATTGGATTTATCGTTCCCTTTATCATGGGCGTATATCTTTCCTTCTGTAAATTTACCACAGTAACGGATGCAAAATTCGTGGGATTACAGAACTATGTGAAGATTTTTACTGAGGATGGAACCTTTGGACATGCATTATGGTACACCACCGCATTTACGGTTGTATCAGTAGTTCTGATCAATGTGATCGGTTTTGCAGTTGCGTTGCTTCTGACCAAGAAGATCAAAGGAACCAATATATTCCGTACTGTATTTTTTATGCCAAACCTGATCGGTGGAATCATCCTTGGTTATGTATGGCAGCTTCTGTTAAACGGTCTGCTTCTTCAGATCAATAAAACACTTACATATTCTTCTGTTTACGGATTCTGGGGCCTTGTGATCCTGATGTGCTGGCAGCAGATCGGATATATGATGATCATTTACATTGCAGGTATCCAGAATATCCCGGGTGAACTGATCGAGGCTGCACAGATCGATGGTGCGAACAAAGGACAGCTTCTGAAGCATGTGATCATTCCTATGGTCATGCCGTCCATCACCATCTGTACTTTCCTGACACTTACCAACTCCTTCAAGCTTTTTGACCAGAACCTTGCTCTTACAAATGGTGAGCCTTCCAATATGTCAGAAATGCTTGCACTGAATATTTACAATACCTTCTATGGACGTACCGGATGGGAAGGTGTAGGACAGGCGAAGGCCGTGATCTTCTTTATCCTGGTTGGAGCAATTGCCATGATCCAGAATCGTCTCACAAGAAGTAAGGAGGTACAGCAGTAATGAATAAAAAAGTAAAATTCAGCGGTCTGTGGACTGCGATCCTGAGTGTGGTATCTGTTGCTTATATTTTCCCGATCCTTCTGGTTTTGATTAATTCTTTTAAGAAAAAAGCATACATCAGTCGTTATCCCTTTGCGATCCCAACGGATAAAATGTTCGTAGGTCTGGAAAACTATGTAAATGGTCTCACAAAAACCGGATTTTTCCAGGCATTTGGATGGACATTATTTATCACAGTATTTTCTGTTGCGGTAATTCTGCTCTGTACCTCCATGTGTGCCTGGTACATCAACCGTGTTACCAACACGCTGACAAAAACCATGTACATGCTGTGCCTGTTTTCCATGGTCGTACCATTCCAGATGGTAATGTTTACTCTTTCCAAGATCGCAAACATCCTGAAACTGAATACTCCGTGGGGACTGATTATCATTTATCTTGGATATGGAGCAGGACTTGCGGTATTTATGTTCAGCGGTTTTGTAAAATCCATTCCGATCGAGATCGAGGAAGCTGCCATGATCGATGGCTGTACCCCGATCCAGACATTTTTTAAAGTGGTTCTTCCGGTTATGAAACCGACCTGTGTAACTGTAGCGATCCTGGAAACCATGTGGATCTGGAATGATTATCTTCTTCCATATCTGGTACTTGATATCAAGAAATATAAAACCATTTCCATTGCCATCCAGTATCTGAAGGGCGGTTACGGAACCATTGATATGGGAGCGATGATGGGCGTTCTTGTTCTTTCCATCATTCCGATCATTGCCTTCTATCTTGCATGCCAGAAATATATCATTGAAGGTGTGGTTGCAGGAGCTGTTAAGGGCTGACAAATTAGTTGAATAATGTTAAAATGAAAGAAAAACGGCCTGCTCTGCGTGCTTTTACGTGGATCAGGCCATATTTGGCGAGGTGAGGAATGTACAGAGTTTTGGTGGTAGATGATGAAAAACTGGAACGTGACGGAATCCGCTTTCTTCTGTCTATGGAGGAGGGAGAGTGGGAGATTTATGAGGCGGCTAATGGCAAGCTGGCATTAAATGAGCTGAGAAAGCATCCGGTGGATCTGATGCTGACAGATATCAAAATGCCGCATATGGATGGTCTGGAGCTTTCAAAAAAAGCAAGAGAGGAATATCCGGATCTGGAAATTATCATTTTCAGCGGTTATGGAGATTTTGCTTTTGCTCAGGAGGCGATCCGCTATGGTGTGACGGATTATGTACTGAAACCGGTGGATCCGGACCGCTTTCATGACACCATACAGAAGATCCAGAAGGAGATCGCATCCCGGAAAAATAAAGAGCAGCAGTCCATAAAAGAAAAGAGCTTTCTTCAGCAGTATTTTCTGTTGGGCTACATTTATTCCGGAGATCAGGAGCGTCTGAAGGAAGCGGAAGGAATTGTGGATTTTTCTGTCTGGGAGCAGTGGCACTGTGCAATTCTTATTGAATCGGATGAAGCTTTTTTTGATTCTGCCAGTGATGAGGTTCCCCTTGAGATCCGGGAAGAGCTTCGCCGTTCTTTCTTCTATTTGAATCTTAATGGCCGTCAGTCTTTGCTTCTTTTTAAGGATGTGTACTGTGATTATGTCCTTGTGGCAAAAAATGTCTATAATCTTCTGAAGCGCCTTCATCCTGTTCGCTTTCATCTGGCTGTAAGCCGGCGTTTTGACGGATATCAGGAATTGCCGGAAATCATGGAACAGCTGGAGCAGCAGATGGAAGAAAAATTTTATCATCCGGATATCCATGTCTACACCAGCGAGGAGGACGAGGAAAAAAATACCGGAGAAGAGGAGCAGGATTCCAGGCTTATGGAAAAAATCTCAGAAGATATTTCCAGAAAGGATGTGAAGCAGCTGTGGAGCCATTTCCGCAGCCTGGCATCCAAATATCAGTCCAATACCCAGTTTTCGGCCATGTATGTGAAATTTGTTTTTTCCAATGTGATAAGGGAGCTGTTTCAGGAGAATCGTTTTGCCGGAGAGCACAGGCTGGATCTGGAGGTGGATCATCTGTATGGCTGTTCTACCATTCAGGAGATCATTGAGGTTACAGAAAAAAATATCCGCCAGTACGAGGAGTTCCTGGACCGTTCCATGAGCGAATCCAGAGATGAGGTGGCAGCAGTCAAAAATTATATTTACAATCACTATGCGGAAGATCTGAATCTGGAAACACTGGCAGAAAAAGTATATCTTTCTTCCGGCTATCTCAGCTTTATTTTCAAGAAGGAGACGGGGATGAACCTGAATCGTTTTATCCGTGTGTTCCGCATGGAAAAGGCCAAGGAGCTTCTACGAACCACCAACATGAAAGTAGCCATGGTCAGCGAGCAGGTAGGATTTGCCAATTCTTCGTATTTCTGCCGGAGCTTCCGGGAATATTACGGAAGCAGCCCGGAGTCCTATCGGAAAGGAAACAATGAGGATGAAGAGTCTTCTGAAGAAGTATAATAATATGAAATACCGGTACAAGCTGACAAATCTTCTTGTGGTGGTATCCCTGGTGCCGATGACTGTGTTGGCACTGTATAGTCACAGTCGTATGAGTAGTCTTGTACGGAAAAATGAGATGGAGGATATGTACTCCATTTTGGAGCAGACCAGAGAAAACATTGACGGGCAGATCGAAATTTATGCCAGCCTTTTGAATTATCTTACCTATTCTCCTGAAATCCAGGAGGTGATCTTCAACAAAGATATGGATCGTTATACTGCATATGAACAGTATACGGAAGTTGTGGATCCGCTGTTGACGGTGCCGAAATCCTACCACGAAGCAATTCTGGGGATACATCTTTTTGCAGAAAGCATTCCCGTGCGCCATGAATATACCTTGGCTCCGCTTTCAGAGGTTGATGGGGAATGGTGGAGTGACAAATTAAATAATACCGTGACGGTTCAGTGGATCGTGGACCGGGATAATCGTCAGATCGCGGCAGTCAGGGAAATATATGATGGTAAGATCAGGGAGGCTGTGCTCTGTATTTTGTTGGATTACGGAAAAGTATTCCAGCCTCTGGCTAATATTATTGAACGGAATTCCGGAGGCTTTGTGGTGGATGATCAGCAAAATATCGTCTATCATGGAGAAAATCTGGCGGCCAGTGATATTTCAGCACAGAAAGAAACCGCAAAAAAGCTGGATCGTCTGAGGGAAGAATATACCTATGTCAGCAGCAGCGGACATGAAACAAGATGGACCTATTATTTTTACAAACCTCCGGCTGTGATCGAGAGCTCGGTTTCAAAAGTATTGATCAGTGAGATCCCACTGATCGGCTTCTGTGTTGTGATCATCATTGTGCTTGGAATGACGTTTTCTAAGCTGTTTACCAGAAAGATTGAGCAGCTTACCAGAAATATGGAACAGGTGAACCAGGGAAGCCGTGAAGTTACGGTTTACAGTGATTCTGGAGATGAGGTAGGACAGTTGGTGAGAAGCTTTCACCATATGATGGATGAAATTAATCGACTGATCGAAGAAGTGTATGAAAATAAGATCGCTCTGAAGGAATTTGAACTGAAAGCGTTGACTGCCCAGATCAATCCCCATTTTCTTTATAATTCTCTTTCTATTATAAACTGGATGGCGATTAAGAGCCGTCAGAAGGAGATCAGCCGTGTGACACTGGCATTATCTACATTTTACCGGACAGCGCTCAGTAAGGGAGCAGATATGGTGACTGTGGAAACCTGTATTCGGAATATCGAAGCTTATCTGGAAATCCAGCTGATCATGCATGACAATGATTTTAAGGTGGAGTGGAATATCGATCCGTCTGTTCAGCAGGAGTTGGTTCCGAAGCTTGCCCTGCAGCCCATCGTTGAGAATGCTCTGGAGCATGGCCTGGATGTGAAGGAGGAAGGGGAAAAGCTTCTGAAACTTTATTTCTTTGAAGAGAATGGAGATGTAGTGATCCGGGTTGAAGATAACGGAATAGGGATGGAGCAGGAGCAGGCAGAAAAGCTGCTCACATATCAGGCAAAAGGCTATGGCCTTAAAAATGTCAATGACCGTATGTGCATTTTATATGGAGAGAAATATGCCATCCGGATCCTGAGCAAGGTAGGTGAGGGGACAAGCGTTGATATGAAGATCCCGAAAGAGGTAAAAAAAGATGAGACTTAGTCTGGGAAAAACAGTGGTATTTCTGAGTACGATACTGAGCCTGGCACTTTTGACGGGGTGTTCTTTAGGAACTGCAGAAATGGAAAAAACAGATATAGATGTTCTGTCCGAAAAGAGCAGTAAGAGCTGGGAACAGGCAGAAACCACGCCTCTGGGGAAATATCCGGAGCTTGTAACTTATACTCTGGGACAGATGAAAGGGGCTAATAATTCTAATCTTCCGGACGGGCAGACTTATGAGGACAATGCATATACCCGGTATCTGAAAAAAACACTGAATATTCAGAATAAGAATGTTTTTATGGAGAGTGAGGAGCGGTATGACGAAGCCCTGAACATCTTGGTCAAAGATCGGAATCTTCCGGATATTTTTCTGGTGTCGGACAGGGAAACTCTGGAAGAACTGGTTGAAAATGATCTTATCGAGGATCTGACGGAAGTATACAAAAGCTGCGCTTCCGATAAAATAAAGGAAATGTATGAGAGCTATGGAGAGGAACTTTTGGCATCCGGGACTTTTGACGGAAAACTGTATGCACTTCCGGAGACTGCCATTGATGATGGGCAGCAGCTTTTATGGCTGAGACATGACTGGATGGAGCAGCTGGGACTGAAAGAACCGAAGACACTGGAAGAGGCTTTTTCAGTGATCCGTGCGTTTCAGGAAAACCGGATGGGTGCAGAGGATGGTGAAGATCCTGTGGGACTTGTCTGTGATCCGGGACTTGTGGGCACGGTCAGCACCAGCTATTCGGTGGACTCTGTGTTTGAAAAGTTCGGGGCATATCCGCAGCAGTGGATTGAAAATGCAGATGGAGAAATTGTCTATGGATCGCTGACGGAGGAGACAAAGGAGGCTCTGGGGTATCTCAGAGAGCTTTACAGGCAGGGAATACTGGATTCGGATTTTGCTTTACGTGCACAGAATAATATCCGTGATCTTGTGGTGAATGGAAAATGCGGAGCGTTTTTCGGGCTCTGGTGGACTCCGAATAATCCTCTTATGGATGAGTATCGGAAGAATAAAGAGGCAGACTGGGAACCGTATTATCTGACTGCGGATGTAAAGCGGACTGTGGAGGTATACTCTACATTTCGAGATAATAAATATGTAGTTGTGCGTAAAGGGTATGAGCATCCGGAGATCGCAATGAAGATTTTGAGTGTGTTGTTTGACCATTCCAGATATGAGGCAGAGGATGCGGATGAGATGAACACTTATTTTGCCTTGAATGTGGATCCTACGGCGCGTCCGCTAATGATCAATGTAGATTATAATGAGGCTACCTATATAGTGACAAAGCATATCCGTGAGGTTCTTTACAGTCCGGGCGATGAGAAGACCAGGGAGGATCTCAGTGCCATTGAGGCGTCTTATTTTGATGCGTGTAAGGAGTATCTTGAGGCGGAGGTGCCTTCGGTAGAGGCCTGGGCGGCGTATAAGTCCAGGATTTCGGCGGTGGGGCTTCTGGTGGATGCGAATTACCGTGCTCCGGAGAAGAAGTATCTGGGGGATGGTGACGGGGAGATTCCTCAGACTTTGCGTTTGCTGGAGAAGAACGCATTTATCCAGATCATTATGGGGAGGATGCCTGTGAGCTCTTTTGACTCTTTTGTGGAAGATTGGTATCGTAAGGGTGGAGACAGTCTTACGGAGCGGGTTCGGGAAGGGCTTGTGGACTCGTGAGGCGGATGTATAGAGGGACGCTAGAGGAAGGTGGCATCGCTCCGGGAGTGGATGCAGTCGGGGATGTTTTTGAGGTTTTGAGAGGTGGATGTGGTTGAGGGACGCCAGAGGAAGGTGGCATCGCTCCGGGCAGGGACTCCGTCGGGGGATACTACTAGGGCTCCGTGAGACGGCTAAAA
>NZ_JANGAA010000038.1:0-16899 GCF_024461705.1 Blautia sp. DFI.9.10 | reverse complement strand
ATGCAGTAGTGGGAGAAGCAAGAATCCCCCTGCTTTAGCTGTGGGGAGTGTCAAAATAGCGTTAAGGAAAACATATCAGAATATTATTCGGCTGCTGACATGGAGATAATACAGCGAAATGTAAACGTGTTTTGAACGGACAGCAGCGATCATCAAGAGGAGTTATTATGACGATTAACATACCACAAAAAGCAGAACAGATCCTGCATATTCTCAATGAAGCCGGCTATGAGGCATATGTTGTTGGCGGCTGTGTCCGGGATTCCATCCTGGACCGGGTGCCTGGGGACTGGGATATCACTACCTCCGCACTTCCGGAACAGGTGAAGGAGCTTTTTCACAGAACTGTAGATACGGGGATCCAGCATGGAACAGTAACTGTAATGATGGGCAAAGAGGGCTTTGAGGTGACAACCTACCGTGTGGACGGAGAATATCATGATGGCCGTCACCCGGATGCCGTGACCTTTACCAGGAGTCTTGAGGAAGATCTGAAACGAAGAGATTTTACCATTAACGCCATGGCTTATCATCCGGGGCATGGACTGGTGGATCTGTTTGGCGGAATGGAGGATATCAATAGGAAGCTCATCCGTTGTGTCGGGGATCCGGTGGAACGTTTTACAGAGGATGCTCTTCGGATGCTCCGTGCAGTGCGTTTTTCCGCACAGCTTGGTTTTACTGTGGAGGAGAATACGAAAGCAGCACTGGCGCGGATGTCGGGGAACCTGGAGCATGTCAGTGCAGAGCGTATCCAGACAGAGCTTGTAAAGCTTCTGGTATCCGATCATCCGGATTACCTCCGGACAGCCTGGGAGACAGGCCTTACCCGGGAATTTCTTCCGGAATTTGATGCCTGTATGGAAACAGCGCAGAATACCCCCCATCACTGCTGCAGCGTAGGCGAGCACATCCTGAAAAGCCTTACGGAGATCGAGAATGACAGGCTTCTTCGTATCACCATGCTTCTTCATGACATTGCCAAGCCGGTTGTAAAAAAGACAGATGAGAATGGAAGAGACCACTTTAAGACTCACGGACCGGCAGGCGAAAAGCTGGCAGGAAAGATCCTGCGCCGTCTGAAATTTGATAATGTAACGATCCGAAATACCTGTCGTCTGATCCGGTATCATGATCTTCGTCCCACTCCGGACGCCGAGGATGTGCGGAGAGCTGTGAATCTTATCGGAGAAGAGCTTTTTCCGCTGTATCTGAAAGTGCAGAAGGCAGATCTTTTATCCCAAAGTACTTACAGGAGGGAGGAGAAGCTGGCACGGTTAAGCGGTGTGACGGAAGCTTATCAGGGGATCCTTGAAAGAGGTGAATGTACATCTCTGAAAACCCTGGCAGTTTCCGGAAAGGATCTTATAAAGGCAGGACATCCGGCCGGACCGGCACTGGGAGCACTGCTCGAAAGACTTCTTGACTGTGTGCTGAAAGATCCAACCCTTAATACAAAAGAAAAACTTCTTGAAACAGCAGAAAAAGACAGCATAAAAACCGAATAGAATAACAAAAATCCCCCCTGCATAAAATAGAACGTAAAATAAGGCAGGGGGGAACTTTTTTGTATGATTATGGGTTGAGCGTGCTGGAGCAGTATGGGCTTACGGCTTCATTCTCCGGCAGGGTGCGGGGGGCACTTCTGTGCCGGACAGAAAAAGGTCCGGTGATACTCCGGGAATTTCATGGCTCGGAAAAAAAGCTTTCCATGCAGCAGCAGCTTCTTGAAAAAATGAAAGAACAGAACTGTCTTGTGGACGCCTATCTCAGAAACAGGGAAGGCGTACTGGTAAGCAGGGACAAAGATTCTGTTCCATATACTGCACAGATCTGGTTTGAGGGACGGGAATGTGACACGAGATCCGAAAACGATATTTTAAAAAGCATCCGGACTCTGGCACAGATCCACAAGATCATGCAGCTTCCTGTGGAAATGGATTATGCGGGAAGAAATCTGCAGGAAGAATATATCCGGCATAATCAGGAAATGAAAAAAATACGCCGTTTTATCCGAAAAAAAGGAGCGGTCAATTCTTTTGAGAAGGATTATCTGAAAAGCGTGGAATGGTTTCTGCAAAAAGGAGAAGAAGCGGCAGCTATGCTGGAAACCACGGATTATAAAAATCTGCGGCAGCAGTCTCTTCAAAGCGGCAGTATCTGTCATGGCGAATATAATCAGCATAATGTGCTGATACTTGGGAAAAACACAGCGGTGACGAATTTCAGTCACTGGAGCTTTGATGTGCAGATGGCAGATCTGTATCGCTTTATGCGGAAAATCCTGGAGAAATACAGCTGGGATCTGCACATCGCGCAGAAGATGCTTTCTGCATATGATTCCGTACGGCCGCTCTCGGAGTCTGAGTGGCAGAACCTGAGAGTCCGGTTCTGTTATCCGGAAAAATACTGGAAACTGGCAAATCATTATTATACACATAACAAGGCTGTGATCTCCGGAAAAAATGTGGAAAAGCTGAGAACCCTGATCCATCAGAAAAAACAGTGGGAGGAATTTTCAAAACAGTGCTTCAGGCAGTAATGATTCTGAATGTGACAAAAACAAAACTTCCCTTTTTCTGAAAATTGTTATATAATATTAATTATCTTATATAAAGAAACAGGGAGGTATTTTGGAACATGGATTATAAAGAAATCTATAATCAGTGGCTTGAAAACCCATATTTCGATGAGGCGACAAAAGAAGAACTGAAAGCGATCAAAGACGACGAAAATGAGATCAAAGAGCGTTTTTATATGGATCTTGAGTTTGGTACGGCAGGCCTGCGTGGTATCATCGGCGCAGGTACCAACCGTATGAATATTTATGTGGTAAGAAGAGCAACCCAGGGGCTTGCCAATTATATTGCCAAGGTTGACAAGAAATCCCAGGGAGTTGCTATCGCATATGATTCCCGTCATATGTCACCGGAGTTTGCCCAGGAAGCAGCACTTTGCCTGGCAGCAAACGGGATCAAGGCTTATATCTTTGAGACACTTCGTCCGACACCGGAGCTTTCCTTTGCAGTACGTCATCTGGGCTGTGTGGCAGGTATCAACGTAACAGCTAGCCACAATCCTCCGGAATACAACGGATACAAGGTTTACTGGGAGGACGGCGCGCAGATCACACCACCTCATGATTCCGGTATCATGGGCGAGGTAAAGGCAATCTCCGACTGGAATACCGTAAAGACCATGGATAAGGAAGACGCAGTAAAGGCAGGACTTTTCGAAGTGATCGGACAGGCTGTCGATGATGCTTACATGGCAGAGCTTAAGAAACAGATCATCCATATGGATGCGATCCAGGCAGAGGGCAGGAACCTGAAGATCGTTTACACACCTCTTCACGGAACCGGCAATATCCCGGCCAGAAGGATCCTTAAAGAGCTTGGATTTGAGAATGTATATGTAGTACCGGAGCAGGAGCTTCCGAACGGGGATTTCCCGACAGTCAGCTATCCGAACCCGGAGGCAGCAGAGGCATTTGAGCTTGGCCTTAAGCTTGCGAAGGAAGTGGATGCAGACATCGTACTTGCCACAGACCCGGATGCAGACCGTCTTGGCGTCCGCGTAAAGGATAAAAACGGAGAGTATCATGATCTTACCGGTAACATGTCCGGATGCCTTCTTGCAAACTATGAGCTGAGCCAGAGAAAGGCTGTAAACGGAAGCCTTCCGGAGGACGGAGCTCTTGTAAAGACTATCGTTACAACAAACCTGGCAGATGCCATTGCCAAGGGATACAACGTGAATCTTATCGAAGTACTTACCGGATTCAAATACATCGGACAGCAGATCCTCGGATTTGAGAACAGTGGCAAGGGTACATATCTTTTCGGATTTGAGGAGAGCTACGGCTGCCTGATCGGAACCTATGCAAGAGACAAGGATGCCATTGTTGCTACCATGGCACTTTGCGAAGCTGCTGCTTACTATAAGACACAGGGCAAGACTCTCTGGGATGCAATGATCGATATGTATGAGGAGTTCGGTTACTATAAGGATGCCATTCAGGCAGTTACCATGAAGGGTATCGAGGGTCTTCAGAAGATCCAGGAGATCATGACAACACTTCGTCAGAATCCGCCTGCTGAGTTTGCCGGACATAAGGTGACTGCTGTACGTGACTACAAGCTGGATGAGATCACAGATCTTGCAACAGGTGAGAAGAAGCCGACAGGACTTCCGAATTCCAATGTTCTCTACTATGAGCTTACCGATGATGCATGGGTTTGCGTAAGACCGTCCGGAACAGAGCCTAAGGTTAAATTCTATTATGGCGTTAAGGGAACATCTCTTGCAGATGCAGACGAGAAATCCGATGCAATGGGCAAGGCTGTTCTTGAAATGGTTGATTCCATGAAATGATAAAATGGTCACATTCCGCCTGTAATATGCGAAAAACCTTGACATTATAAGCCAAAAGCGGTATATATATAAAGCAAAGTCAAAAATAAGAGAACATCAATTATAGGAGGAAACACCATGAATAAAACAGAGTTAGTGGCAGCAATGGCGAAAGACACCAATCTTTCCAAGAAAGATGTAGAAGCTGTTCTGAAATCTTTTATCGATGTTGTAACAGATGAACTGAAAAAAGGCGAGAAGATTCAGCTGGTTGGATTTGGAACTTTCGAAGTAAGCACAAGAGCTGCAAGAGAGGGAAGAAATCCTCAGACTGGTGAGACCATGACGATCGAGGCTTCCAAGTCTCCGAAGTTCAAAGCAGGAAAAGCTTTAAAGGACGTTGTCAACGGTAAATAATCTGTTGGTTCAGAGTGATAACGGCAGGGGAAACCGGTTTTTGGTTTCCCCTGCTTTTTTAGGAGGAAAAATTATGCGTCTTGATAAATATCTGAAAGTATCCAGACTGATCAAACGCCGTACGGTGGCAAATGAAGCCTGCGATGCAGGAAGAGTTCTGGTCAATGACAAGCCGGCCAAGGCTTCTGTACAGGTAAAGACCGGTGACACTGTGGAGATCCAGTTTGGAAGCCGTAATGTAAAGGTTGAAGTCCTGGAAGTTAAGGAAACGGTAAAAAAGGATGAGGTAGAAAGCATGTTCCGCTATATCTGATGCAGGGACAGCTGCCGTTTGGGCGTGATGGTCTATTCCGGATGGATTTTTCATAAAATAAAAGAGAAATCATCCCCAGGGAGGTATGGATTGGACGAGAAGAAACCGGCAGCATTTCACAGTCTGATGCTGGAGCGGCAGAAAGGCGGCACCATAACGGGAATCCGGGAGGTGATCTCTTTCGATGAAAAAGAAATACTGCTGCATACAGAGGAAGGAAAGTTATCCATAAAAGGCGAAGGACTTCATGTAAAACATCTTGATCTGAAAAGCGGGCAGCTTAGCTTGGAGGGAAAAATCGACAGTCTTACCTATCTTGGCAGGAAAAAGGACAAAAAAGAAGGATCCCTTTTAAAAAGACTGTTCCATTAAAGCTAAAATGACAGCAAACCGGTTGATATTTTTTTGAAGAAGTTGTAAAATTTGGATGTATAAGCTCGTAAAAGGTAAAGAGATCAGATTGTGTAAAAAAGGAGCAGCAGATTGAAAAATCCAAAAAAGGGAAAAGAAAAAAAACGGATCGGATATAATTATCTTGGCATGGCGGGGATCATGGTGATCGCACTGGTGTTGCTGGGAAGCCTTATGCTGCAGAGTAAGACTCTGGAACGGCGCAGGGATTATTATGATTCCAAAGCTACAGCACTGGAGAAGTCCATTGAAAGTGAGAAGGAACGTACCAAGGAGATCGAAGCAGAGAAAGAACATATGAAGACCGACGAATATGTGGAAGAGGCGGCTCGTGAGAAGCTGGGACTTGTGAAAGACAACGAGATCGTGTTTCAGGAAGAAAAATAGCTGAAAATCAAAGGTTTCGACGAAATTTTTTTTGACATTTTCGTGCGGCTTTGACAGATATTTCAGGGATCTTCCTTTATAATGTTCAGTCAGTGAAGGTTATAAGGGGAGGGGAAAATATGCAGGAATGGATCATTGCCATGCTCGTAGTCAGCATACTGCTGATACTCCGGGACATGGCAAAAACTGTCTTTTCGGGAAAAACGAAGGAAAAAGAAGAAATGCTGCCGCTTTGTGAAAGCCATCCCCAGAAGGAAAAAGTGGAACGGTATGCAGCATCCTTCCGGAAGCTTGCGGATACATTCTACGGAATGCCTTACCGTAAGGAATTTTTGAGCGGAGGACAGCTGAACCGTATCATATCGGACACCAGTGCGGCTGTATGTTCCAGATGTTATCAGAGAGAGATCTGCTGGGGAGAGCGTGCCGGGGAAACCATGCGGGGCAGTGAGAATATGATCCGTACCATGGAGGAAGGCAATGAAGAAAGCATCCAGAGAGCACGCAGTGAATGGATGGGAGCATGTGGCCGTTCCGCCCAGTATTTTCAGGTCCTGAATGAGGGATTTCGTGAAGAAAGGCAGAATCTCGTGTGGGATAACCGGATGATCGAAAGCCGGCTTGCAGTTGCACAGCAGCTGACGGAAATCTCGAGGATCATGGATCATATGGCAGAAGAGCTGTATGATATCATGCCGGCAGATCCGCAGTTTCAGGAAGATCTGAAAAAGGCTCTTCGTAAAAAGCATGTACTTGTAAAGAATGTCTGGGTCATGGATAAGATCGAAGGAAGACGGCAGATATTTCTGAATCTGAGAGCCAGGAGCGGACAGTGTGTTTCCATGACAGAGATCGCACAGATCCTGTCCAGGATCTGCGGAAGCTCCATGACGCCGGACGCCGGCAGCCGCAGTATTGTAAATGGAGATTTTCGTATGGTCCATTTTGTGGAGGATGTCAGTTATCAGATGCTTTACGGAGTAGCGCGGCTTACAAGAGAAGCGGAAAAGGTTTCCGGAGACAATTATATCTGTCGTCAGGAAGAGGATGGCAGGTTTTTTCTCTGTCTGTCTGATGGGATGGGTTCCGGAATAGAAGCGTTTAAAGAAAGCGAGATCGTGGTAGAACTTCTGGAACAGTTTCTGGAATCCGGCTTTTCTCAGGAAACAGCTGCCAGAATGGTGAATTCCGCACTGCTATTGAAAGGACGGGAAGGGATGTTTTCTACTGTTGATATCTGTGCGGTGGATCTTTATACCGGGATCTGTGATTTTCTGAAAGCAGGGGCGTCTTCCACATTTATTAAAAGAGATCACTGGGTGGAATCCATTGCTTCGGAAAATCTTGCAGCAGGCTTGGTCCAGCAGCTGGATTTTGATACTGCCTCAAGGAAGCTTTATCATGGAGATTATCTGATCATGATGACAGATGGAGTTCTGGATGCACTTCCTACAGAACGGGAAGAGGAAACCATGAAGGAGATCATTATGGATGTCCGGGAAAAAGAGCCCAGGGAGATGGGACGGGGAATACTGGAAAGGGTCCTGGGATACAGTGATTATCATGCCAGGGATGATATGACAGTAGTTGTGGCAGGATTGTGGAAAAAATAGAGTATTTTTGGTTACAGGAGAAAAAATGATCACACGTGTAAGAAAATATATCAGAGACAATCGGATGCTGAAAGCAGAGGATATGGTTGTGGCAGGGGTTTCCGGAGGGGCGGATTCCATAGCAATGCTTCATATTTTGAAAAGTCTTCAGAAAGAGATCGGTTTTTCCATGGAAGTGGTTCATGTCCATCATGGAATCCGGGGCCAGGAGGCGGACCGGGATGAGCAGTTTGTGGAAAAAATCTGCCGGGATTGGGGAATCCCTTTCCGGTCCAGGCATTATCCGGTTCCGGAACTTTCCGGAAAGTGGAAGCTGGGAGAAGAAGAAACCGGAAGGATCGTGCGAAAACAGGCGTTTCAGGAGGAAAAAAAGAGACTTGGTTTTTCCGGAGAACAGTCAAAAAAGAACGGACAGTTCCGGGTTGCGCTGGCACATAATCGCAACGATCTGGCAGAGACTATGCTGCATCATCTGGCAAGGGGAACCGGTATCCGGGGACTTTCCGGGATACAGGCGGTAAATGGTGAGATCATCCGGCCGGTTTTGTGTTTAGAACGGAAGGAGATCGTCAATTATCTGAAAGAGAGAGGTATTTCCTATATCACAGACAGCAGCAATCTTTCAGATGACTATACAAGAAACCGGATCCGTAACCATATTCTTCCGGCTATGGAACAGAAGATCAATGCAAAAGCGGTGGAGCATATGGCAGAAACCGCACGGGTTCTGGCAGAGGCAGATTCGTATCTTCAGAAAAAGGGAAGGGAGCTTCTGGCAGGCTGCCGGAAAGAAAATGGCTATCTTCTGGATGAAAAATTTTTTGCACAGGATCCTATCCTTCAGGAATATGCGGTGATGGAGGCGTTTGAGATACTGTCAGGAAAACGTAAGGACTTTACATCTCTTCATGTGGACCAGGTTCTTTCGCTTCAAAAAAAAGAAAACGGTCGTTATATCAATCTTCCGGAATCGCTGCGGGTAATACGACAGTACGGAGGGGTATGTCTGAAAAAGAACTCTGCATCAGACAGAGAGAACGATGCTTCCACTGAAAAAAAAGTATCGGCAGGTCTCAGAGAAATGTCTATGGAGCTTCCGGTACCTGGAATTCTGGAAAGTCCTTTCGGAGTTTTTGAGTCGAAAATTTTTTCTTATAAGAAACAGAAGATTGAAGAAAAAAAGTATACGAAATGGTTTGATTATGATAAAATAAAAAATAGTCCATGCGTTCGGACCAGAAGACAGGGAGATTATCTTACTGTAAACAGTGAAGGCGGAAGAAAGAAGCTGAACCGGATCTTTATTGATGAGAAGATTCCAGCGGAGATGAGAGACAGGCTTCCGGTTGTTGCGGTAGGATCTGAGATACTCTGGATCCCGGGAGGACGGATGAACGAGAAGTATAAGATCACTTCCACTACAGGGAGAGTGTTAGAATTACATTACCAAGGAGGAGCTTTAGCATGAGCGAAAAAATCAGGGTTTTACTCAGTGAAGAAGAGGTAGATGCCCGTATCCAGGAAGTTGCAGATATGATCAACAAGGATTATGACGGAAAAGATGTACACATGATCTGCGTTCTGAAAGGCGGCGTTTTCTTTATGTGTGAGCTTGCCAAGAGGATCACACGCCCGGTAACACTGGATTTCATGTCTGTGTCCAGTTACGGTGATGATACGAAATCCAGCGGTGTTGTAAAGATCGTCAAGGATCTGGATCAGCCACTGGACGGGAAAGATGTTCTGATCGTAGAGGATATCATTGATTCAGGCAGAACCTTAAGCTATCTGCTGCGTATCCTGAAGGGCAGACATCCGGCAAGCATCAGACTCTGTACACTTCTTGACAAACCGGAGAGACGTGTGACAGATGTAGAGGTAGATTACTGCTGCTTCAATATTCCGGACGAGTTTGTAGTAGGATACGGACTTGATTATGCCCAGAAATACAGAAACCTTCCTTACATCGGAGTAGTGGAGCTTCAGGACTGAAAGGAGATTTAACCAAGTGAGCAAGCATTCAGGTAAGATAGGCCTGTACCTTCTGCTTATTGTGGCACTGATCGCAGGATATCTGTATCTCAATGACCAGGTATCTACCCAGGGCAGCTACACAATGGGTCAGCTGGAAAAGGCTCTGGAAGAAGACAAAGTGACGGATGCGGTGATCCATCAGAACAGAGAAGTGCCCACCGGTTATGTAACAGCAAACATTGTTTCAGACGGTCAGAAGACAGTCTACGTAACCGATGTAAAGGAAGCGGAGGCGCTTCTTGAAGAACATGATATCGATCCGACGATCCGCAATGTACCCAAGGACAGCTCCATGATCGGAACAGTACTTCCGGTAGTGCTTACCGGCGCGATCCTTATCTTTTTCTTTATGATGATGAACCGGCAGATGTCCGGAGGCGGCGGAAGCAATGCGAAGATGATGAACTTCGGAAAAAGCAGAGCCAGGATGTCGTCCCCTGATGATAAGAAAGTAACGTTCAAGGATGTTGCAGGTCTTCAGGAGGAGAAGGAGGATCTGGAGGAAGTGGTGGATTTCCTGAAATCCCCACAGAAGTATACCAAGGTAGGTGCCAGGATCCCGAAAGGCGTGATCCTTGTGGGCCCTCCGGGAACAGGTAAAACTCTTCTCGCGAAGGCAGTTGCAGGAGAGGCCGGAGTTCCGTTTTTCTCCATTTCCGGATCCGATTTCGTGGAGATGTTTGTTGGTGTCGGTGCTTCCCGTGTACGAGATCTTTTTGAAGAGGGCAAGCGTCATGCACCGTGCATCATCTTTATTGATGAGATCGATGCGGTAGCCCGTCAGAGAGGAACCGGTATGGGCGGCGGCCACGATGAGAGAGAGCAGACGTTGAACCAGCTTCTTGTAGAGATGGATGGTTTTGGAGTAAATGAAGGAATCATCGTAATGGCAGCGACCAACCGTGTGGATATTCTGGATCCTGCGATCCTCCGTCCGGGACGATTTGACCGTAAAGTCGGTGTGGGACGCCCGGATGTCAAGGGCAGAGAAGAGATCCTTATGGTCCATGCCAAGGACAAACCGCTGGGAGATGATGTGGATCTTCGCCAGATTGCCCAGACAACCGCAGGATTTACAGGTGCAGATCTGGAGAACCTTCTTAACGAAGCTGCTATTGATGCTGCAAAAGAGGGCCGTCCTTATATCATGCAGAAGGATATCAAGAAAGCATTCATCAAGGTCGGGATCGGTGCAGAAAAGAAGAGCAAGGTCATCTCTGATAAAGAGAAAAAGATCACAGCTTATCATGAAGCAGGCCATGCGATCCTGTTCCATGTACTTCCTCATATGGATCCGGTATACACCATTTCCATTATCCCTACGGGAATGGGAGCTGCTGGCTACACCATGCCGCTGCCGGATAATGATGAGATGTTTAATACAAAGAACAAAATGCTGGAGGATATCACCACGCTTCTTGGCGGACGTGTGGCTGAGGAGATCATCTTCGGAGATATCACTACCGGTGCTTCCAATGATATCAAACGTGCCACAGAGACTGCACGCTCTATGGTAATGAAATACGGTATGTCTGAAAAAATCGGTCTGATCGCTTACGGCAACGATGACGATGAGGTATTTATCGGCCGTGATCTGGCACATACCAGAGGCTACAGTGAGGAAGTGGCAAGAGAGATCGATGGGGAGATTTCCCGTATCATCCGTGAGTGCCATGAGAATGCAGAGAGCATCATCCGTGAGAATATCGGCGTTCTTCACAGCTGTGCGGCCCTTCTTCTCGAGAAGGAAAAGATACATCGTGAAGAGTTTGAAGCACTTTTTACAACAGAAAAAGAAGAGGTTGCAAAAACAAACGAATAAAATGCACAAAAAAATATATTGAATTTTGTGAACTTTGTGCACACTTTTTGGTGGACACATGGTACTATAAATACCGTAAAAACCCCCCAATACATTATATAGTTTTTGCTACACCCCATAAGAAGAAATACCTTCTCCAAAAAAGGCAGCCTAACCAGCTGTCTTTTTTACTGCCCAAAAATAAAAGACGGATTACGGAGAAAACAGATATATATGCTTGCGGGATGGAAAAAATTAAGATAATATATTTAAAACATGGTACTAAAAACGGAATGAGGAAGATAGAATGTTATATGAAAGCATGGAGACTGCAAAGAAGATGCGGTATATACTCAATATGAGTCCGGTATTAAATAAAGACGCAATGTTCAGTGACGGGACGGAATATTACCGTACACCTGTGGAGCCGCGGGAAGGTGATACAGTTACGATCCGTTTTCGTACCCAGAGAAATAATGTGGACAACGTCTGTCTTGTGCATGACGGAGAATATCTGGAAATGAAGTGGGAAAAAACTTCCGGAAGCTTTGATTATTATACTGCACAGATCGTAATGGGAAAAAATCTTGTACGATATTACTTTGAGATCCATTCAGGACTTGTTACCTGTTATTATGATACAAATGGTGTAAGCACCAGACATGAGGAAAGGACAGAATTTGAGATCTATCCCGGATATCATGTGCCTGAGTGGCTGAAGGGTGCTGTGATGTATCAGATTTATGTGGATCGTTTCTGTAACGGAGATCCTTCCAATGATGTGGAAACAGGGGAATATTTCTATATCGGGGACACTTCCGTAAAAGTGGATAACTGGGAAAAGGTTCCGGCTGTGATGGGTGTCCGGGAATTTTATGGCGGCGATCTTCAGGGAGTTATGGATAAGCTGGATTATCTTCAGGAGCTTGGAGTAGATGTGATCTATCTGAATCCGGTCTTTGTCTCTCCCAGCAACCATAAGTATGACTGTCAGGATTACGATCATATCGATCCGCATATCGGAAGGATCGTAGCGGACTGTGATGGTCTGTTAAGTCCCGGAGACAGTGATAACAGTCATGCCCTTAAGTATATCCGCCGTGTGACCGATAAACGGAATTTGGAGGCCAGTAATAAGCTTTTTCAGGAGCTTGTGGAGGAAATTCACAGAAGAGGGATGAAAGTGATCCTGGATGGGGTATTTAACCATTGCGGATCCTTTAATAAATGGATGGACAGGGAACGGATCTACGAAAATCAGGAAGGCTACGAAAAGGGGGCCTATGTTTCGGCGGACAGCCCTTATCGTTCTTTCTTCTGCTTCCAGGATCAGAACCGCTGGCCCTATAATCCAACCTACGACGGCTGGTGGACCCATGATACCCTGCCAAAGCTGAACTACGAAGAATCTGAGGAGCTTTGCCGGACGATCCTTGATGTGGGCAGAAAATGGGTTTCGCCGCCGTATAACGTAGACGGCTGGAGACTGGATGTAGCTGCAGATCTGGGCCACAGCAATGATTTTAACCATCACTTCTGGAAAGAGTTCCGGAGGACAGTAAAAGAAGCCAATCCTGATGCAGTGATCCTTGCAGAACACTACGGAAATCCGGAAAGCTGGCTTCGCGGCGATGAGTGGGATACGGTTATGAACTATGACGCTTTTATGGAGCCTGTAACCTGGTTCCTGACCGGAATGGAGAAGCACAGTGATGAGTACCGGGAGGACCTTTATGGCAACAGTGAGGCCTTTATCGGGGCGATGAAGCATCATATGCAGTCTTTGCATATGGGAGCGCTTTATGGAGCCATGAATGAGCTTTCAAACCATGACCATTCCAGATTTTTGACAAGGACCAATCACAGAGTAGGAAGGCTTTCCTACGCAGGCGCAGAGGCAGCATCTGCAGGCATCAATCCTGCCATCATGAGAGAGGCTGTTGTGATCCAGATGACGTGGCCTGGTGCGCCTACGGTATATTACGGGGATGAGGCCGGCGTCTGCGGCTTTACAGATCCGGATAACCGCAGAACTTATCCCTGGGGAAAAGAAGACCAAGAGATGCTGGACTTTCATAAACGCATGATCTGCATACACAAGGCATATCCGATTCTTGCAAAGGGTTCCCTGGAATTTTTGTGGAACGATCATCAGGGCTTGAGCTATGGTCGTTTTTCTGATTCTGAACAGATCCTAGTGATCCTTAATAATCAGGATCAGGAGAGAGACATAAGGGTAACAGCCTGGAAAACCGGTGTAAGCCGGAAAGAAGCAACGGCTTTTCAGCGCCTGATGCTTTCTTCCGGAGAGGGTTATACGGAAATGCCGGAAGAATATATTGCAGATGCAGGGATTCTTCAGGTGAAGATGCCTGCATACGGAGCGATGGTGCTTCACCACAGGGCGAGGGATAAATATAAATGATGCACGAGTAAGGCAGAGAAAAAAAGCCAATCTGTTCTTCCATTGGGAAGCAGATTGGCTTTTTGCATTGTGTTTTATGAGTTATTCTTCTGTAACGTGTTCCAGACCCTGATTCATGATGGTTGCCACATGGCTGTCTGCCAGGGAGTAGTAAATGGTTTTTCCGTCTCTTCGAAATTTGACCAGTGACATCTGCTTCAGTACCCGGAGCTGATGGGAAATGGCACTCTGGGTCATGGAAAGACGATCGGCAATATCCTGAACACAGAGCTCTTCCACAGAAAGTACGTACAGGATACGGATCCTGGTAGGATCACCGAAAACCTTGAACAGGTCGGCAAGCCGGTACAGTGTATCATCATTGATCGGGTAATCTATATGTGTTTTCTTCATTTGCGCATCCTCCAAACTGTTAACTTCTATTGTAGCTGAAAAAAACGCACCGGTCAAATTCTTTTCTGCATCACTGGGGAGTTGTATGGATGCACAGGAATCCGCTGCAGGATATCTGCCCTGCAGAACGGATCTTATTTTTTATACAGGATACGAATGGAATTCAGCACGCAGATCATGGCAACGCCAGTGTCTGCAAATACGGCCATCCACATGTTGGCATGTCCGGCAAGACCAAGGATCATAACTGCGATCTTGATCACCAGGGCAAATATTACGTTCTGCCATGCAATACGGTTTGTGCTTCGTGCAATGGCAATGGACTGAGGAATCGCATCTACATTGGAATTCATAAATACGGCATCTGCGGCTTCAATGGCAGCATCTGCACCGCTTCCCATGGCAGCACCTACATCAGCACCTGCAAGAACAGGAGCGTCGTTGATACCGTCACCGACAAACATAACCGTTCCATGTGCCTGGCGGACCTTTTTCAGGGCATTGAGCTTATCCTCCGGAAGAAGCTTTGCATAGATCTCATCGATCCCGGCATCTTTTCCTACAGCCTGTGCACTGTCTTCGGAGTCTCCAGTGAGCATAACGGTGTGGAGACCAAGCTTTTTCAGAGAAGCAATGGCTTCCTTTGCGTCAGGTTTGATGGTATCGGAGATCAGCATATATCCTGCGAAGGTTCCGTTTACTGCCATAAATACTTCAGAACCGTAAGCGGCTTCCTTTAATTCTCCGATTGTAACTCCGAATTTATCCATCAGCTTGCGATTTCCGCAGAGAACTTTTCCCTCCGGCATTTCCGCAACGATCCCATGACCGGAAATTTCTTCCAGGGAGATCGGTTTTTCAAATTGGATCTCACGTTCCTTTGCGGCAGCAACGATGCTGTTCGCAATAGGATGTGTGGAGTTCTGTTCACAGCCTGCACACATGGAAAGGAGTTCATTTTCCGTGTATTTACCGGTGGCAACAACCTTCTGAAGCTGGAAGTTACCTTTTGTGATAGTACCGGTCTTATCCATGATCACAGCGCCGAGCTTACTTAATCCTTCGATGGAAAGGCCACCCTTGAAAAGGATACCCTTTTTAGAACCGGCACCGATCCCGGAGAAGAAGGCCAGCGGGATACTAAGTACAAGAGCACAAGGGCAGCTCATTACCAGGAAAGTAATGGCTGTGTAGATCCAGTAATGCCAGTTTCCGGTAACAAGGGATGGGAGTATGGCAGTTGCCACTGCGATTCCTACAACACAAGGAGTATAAACCCTGGCAAAACGTGTGATAAAGCGGTCGATCTTCGGTTTGCTTGCTGCCGCGTTTTCTACGGAATCCAGAATACGAGTGACCATGGATTCTTCCAGAGGTTTTTCCACGCGGATTTTAAGCTGTCCGGAGGTGTTGACGCAACCAGAAGTGATCTCATCACCTTCATTTACAGCAACCGGTACAGGCTCTCCTGTGATCGGAGAAGTGTCGATACGGCTGTTTCCCTCAATTACGATACCATCAAGAGGGATGCGGTCTCCGGGACGGACCAGAAGAATGTCTCCGATCTGAGCCTCTTCAGAGGGAATTACCTGGATATCATCGCCTGTGACCAGGTTTACAACTTCCGGACGAAGGTCTACGGCATCCATGATCTGCCCGCGGCTTCGTTCAACGGCTTTTTCCTCAAAAAGCTCGCCGATGCGGTAGAAGAGCATAACGCCTACGGCCTCAGCAGAATCATTGATGGCAAAAGCGGCAAGTGTTGCAATGCTCATGAGAAAGTTTTCGTCAAAAATCTGTCCGTGAGAGATGTTTTTGGCAGCTTTTACAACGATAACACCCCCAAGCGCCAGGTATGCGATCACAAATACAGGAAGAGTGGCACTGGTACCAAAGCCTTTGTGTTCCATGATCTCTCCGGCAACGAAGAGTACTGCACCGATGATAATGCAGATGATATCTACGTTTTCCTTGGAGAAAAATTTCTTCTTGGAAGCGGTTGTGTGAGTCACTGTTTTTGGGGACTGAGCCTTTGGCTTCGGATCCTTTTCTTTTACAAGAACTTCGGATTCAATGGATGTACAGATCTTACGGATCTGATCCAGGTATCGATCCGGATTCTTTGCAGTTAAGCGAAGCTGTTTTGTTGCAAAAGTGATGGTTGCTTCGGAAATTCCTTCAAGGTTTGCAATTTGTTCCTCCATTTTGGAAGCGCAGTGAGCGCAGCCTAGATTCTCCAGGAGATAGGTCTTAGTTGTTGTGTCAGTGGAAGCTGCCGGAGCTGGATTTCTCGGAACAACTTTAACTTCAGACTCAATGGATGTGCAGATCTTGCGGATCTGCGGAAGCAGAGCGTCTGGATCTGCAGCCCCTAAGTGAAGCTGTTTTGTTGCAAAAGTAATGGTAGCGCTTTCGACGCCTTCAAGAGCCTGGATCCGTTCCTCCATTTTGGAAGCACAGTGAGCGCAGCCGAGGTTCTCCAGAATGTAGACACGCTTTGCGGTGAGAGCATTGTGGGAGTGATCGTGGTGCTCATGATCTCCGCAGCCACAGCCACAGTGCTCGTCATGGTGGTGAAGGTGCTCGTGTTCATGATGTTCATGTTTATGATCCTCACAACCACAGCTGCAGTGCTCGTCATGGTGGTGAAGGTGCTCATGTTCATGATGTTCGTGCTTGTGATCCTCGCAGCCACAACCACAGTGCTCGTCATGGTGGTGAAGGTGCTCGTGTTCATGATGTTCATGTTTAT
>NZ_JANGAA010000037.1:0-19145 GCF_024461705.1 Blautia sp. DFI.9.10 | reverse complement strand
TGTCAAAACTGCTTTTTCGTTTACTCCATCATCGATTCTAACCTAAAGAATTTGTATAATTGAAAAAATGAAAAACGCATAGACAACTGTGTCTATTAGTGAAAATACGACATTTCTCGCTTTGTGTCGTGTTATTTGCAGATAACAGATTCTATATTTGATGATGAAAGGAGGAGTTGAGGTGGACCAAGTAAAAATCGGGAATTTTTTAAAAAAACTTCGCAAAGAAAAAGGCATTACACAGGAGCAGTTGGCAGAAATATTAAATGTCTCTGGAAGGACCGTATCCAGATGGGAAACCGGAAACAATATGCCGGATATCAGTATTCTTGTGGATATTGCAGATTATTATGATATCAGCATTCCTGAGATTATCAGTGGAGAAAGGAAAAGCGAGATGATGAACGAAGAAGAAAGAAAAATTGCTAAAACAATGTCAGATTATGCAACTACAGAGAAAGAGAAGATTTTTAAGGAAATGAAGCTCCAAAGTGTCATGGGAGTTTGTGCATTGGTTCTATACTGGATTCTGCATGAAACAGGTGCATATATGTATAATGATGTGTTAGGAAAGCTTGCCGGCTATTGTGAGACCTTGGTATCTGTGTCAGTCATAATGATAGCAGCATTTACGACAGGATCTTTAAGCAAGGTGCGGAGCAAGAGTAGGAAAGTTTTTGTGTTCGAAAATTTCCCAAAACCTATGCAATTAGTTGTAACTGCAGTTGTTGCCTTTGGTGGAGCTGCTGTGATCAAGCTGGTACTGGTGTATTTTTTCGGCTTATAAGTATTTTCAAATTCGTATTACATACTATGAAAAAGAACTTTTTGACATTCTTACAGATGCGTGATAATATGCTTATAGAAAAAAGAGTGCTACCGATAGACGGTTAGTCCGTTTTACTATTTAGAATATCTATCAAAAATAACCGCTTAGTTTGCAGACTGGGCGGTTATTTTTGTGGTTTATGATTATCCTTGCCTAATGTATATCCGATACAAAAGCAGGTTAGGCCGAAGCTCACTACTGCTATGAAGTCAACAATACTCATTGGCTTAGTTCTTCTTTCCAGTGGATTCCCTTTTGGGTTTCTATGTAATCAGAGGGTCACAGGTCTCCGTTTCACTTCGGTCGTTGCAAAACGAGTGCCAGTGGCACTCTGCAACCCTCTGTTGAAGGACTAACCGCCTACCGTTATGGTGGCACCCATATTCTGATTATAACCGCCTGAAACTGTCGGCGCAATATGAAGTTGACAGATGAGAGTAGGGCAACTGTAGAAAAGAATCTTTTCGACCAGGGATTCCGGTGCCAAAACGGTGCCAAGAAATCAGGCAAATAAAAATAGATGGTGCAAATCAGCCGTTTTTCACTGTATTTTGGATAGAAAACCATAAAAAATATGAGGTAAAACGGGATTAAAGTATCGCGAGGGTGGACGTACTGTAGGATCAGGACGTGTTGCTACAGTTATCGAGTAACCGTTAATTAGTATAACATCCTAATTTAATATATATTGAGTACCGCAAGGTACATTGTGTCCAAACGTAAGATACCCCGGAACCGTAAGGCTTCCGGGGTATTTTTACGAAAAATATTCATAAAATTTCTGTTTTATGGATTCAAGAAATACCAGAATTCATGCCCCTGGCATACGATATATCTTTCCAGCCATTCATTAAAAGGGATATTAAAACGATCAGTATCTGGAGCTGGATAGCATAGGTAATCGTCTCTGCCTTCTGATACAGCCTGAAGATCCATGGTTATATCGCCGATGTCCTGTAAGCAAAGAACAGGAAGATGATATGTAAACTCCGGATCAGATAAAATAGGCGTACTATTCCAAGATTCCTTTTCTTTGAGCGCTCTTTTTAAAGAATAAATGGTACAGCTGACTAAAGAACTGCCTTCCTCTCCGCAAAAAAGTTCCATGCCATTTGAGCAGGATAAAAAAGCTTTGTATGAGGCAGGAAGTTTCATATTGGGAAAATATTTTTCAAACAGCTGAAATTCTTCAGGTGTTACAGGAGGGTTAAATTTATGAGTTACTTTTATAGGTTCATCGCCTAAATGCCACTGATAGACCCATCCATTATTTTCCATTTCATATTTTAGATTGTTGAAAATTCTGTAGATTGCACGGATGTCTTCCATTACATATATGCTCCTTGATCGATGTGATATTGTAAAGATTCATATGTCTGCTTTATTTGATAACGGAGAGTAATTATAGCATGCTTAAAAGTTTTTTCAATGCTTTTTTGTGCAGAATTTACCAAAACCCTCTCGATTTTACACCACGTTAATGCTATACTTATACAGTTGTTTAACGTTTTAAAGCAAAAAATAAAAGCGAAAATACAGGAAAGAAGATAGAAAATGAAGATCGTTGTATGTATGAAGCAGGTACCGGCAACTTCCAAGGTTGATATCGATCCGGAAACCGGTGCCATGAAACGTATGTCCGGTGAGACAAGGACTAATCCATATGATCTGTTTGCACTGGAAACAGCCCTTGCGATCCGGGAAAAAACAGGCGGAACTGTAACCGTTCTTACTATGGGACCGCCTCAGGCGGAAGAGATGATTCGGGATGCTTATACCATGGGTGCTGATGAGGGCGTGATCCTTTCAGACCGAAAATTTGCGGGAGCGGATGTTCTGGCAACCTCTTATGCGTTAGCACAGGGAATCCAGGTGATCGGCGGTGCAGATCTGATCATCTGCGGAAGACAGACCACAGATGGTGACACAGCCCAGGTTGGACCGGCCATTGCAGAGCATCTGACCATCCCACATGCTGCATGGGTAGCTGAGATCATGGACGTCAATGAAAAAAGCATTCAGGTCCGTCAGGATCTTGTCAGTGTTTCCCAGGTTTCCGAGATTCCGTATCCATGTCTTTTAACCATTGACAAGGATACCTGCGTGCCACGTCTGCCATCCTATTTATTAAAGAAGGCAACTTCAGACCGTCCGGTACGGATCTTAAGCTTTGAAGATATGCCGGATCAGGATCTGAGCCGTTACGGACTGATCGGTTCCCCCACCTCTGTGGAAAAAATGTTTGCGCCGGAGGAAAGTGAAAAACAGGTTTATCTGGAAGGAACTGCAAAGGAAAAGGCAGACAAGCTTGTTGCTCTCCTGACCGGAAAGAAGATCATATAGGGGGAAGCGGAACATGGAATTTTTAAAATTTGATATAAACAAATGCGTACTCTGCGGAGTATGCGTGGAGAAATGTCCTTTTGGGGCCCTTACCATAGAGGGAAATGGAATTGTTGTAGGCGATGCCTGTCGTATGTGTGGGCTTTGCGTTCGTAACTGCCCGGAGAAAGCTATCCGGTTTGAGCAGAAGGCGAAATCCTTTGACAAGGATAAATGGAAAAACTTTCTTATCTATGTGGAGCAGGAGAGAGGAGAGATCCATCCGGTTACCTTTGAGCTGATCGGAGAAGCAAGAAAGATGGCTGTCAAAGTCGGTTATCAGGTTAACTGTGTGATCGTCGGAGGAAAAGGAACAAAGGAAAATGCGGAAAAGCTTCTGCCGTATGGCGTAGACAATGTGTACGTATATGAGCATGAAGGCTTCGAAGGCTTCCGCGCAGACTGTTATACAGACGCAGTTGCAGACTGTATCGCAGCAAACAAACCAAGCTCTGTGCTGATCGGAGCTACTGCGCTGGGGCGTTCCCTTGCACCGAGGCTTTCCACCAGATTCCATACGGGACTGACTGCAGACTGCACAACTCTGGATATCCGTTCCAACACCGATATGATCCAGATCAGACCGGCTTTCGGCGGAAATATCATGGCTCAGATCGGCATCACCAAATCAAGGCCACAGTTTGCCACGGTCCGTTATAAGGTTATGGACAAGGCAGAAAAAGTAAAAAATCCGCATGGTCAGGTGGTTGTATGTCCGGTAAATGAAAAAATGGCAGATTCCAGGATCAAGATTCTGTCATCCAGGGTCATTGATAAGGTAAAGAGCCTTGAGGAAGAGGATGTTCTGGTAGTAGCAGGCCGTGGTGTCCGGAATGAAAAGGATGTGGAAATGTGCCGGGAACTGGCAGATGCCCTTGGCGGACAGCTTGCCTTCACCCGTCCTATGGTAGAAAACGGATTCGGAGATGTTGCACATCAGATCGGACTTTCCGGAAGAACTGTCCGTCCGAAGCTGATCATCACCTGCGGCGTATCCGGTGCCATCCAGTTTACTTCCTGCATGACAGGATCTGACTGTATCGTAGCGATCAACAATGATCCGGAGGCACAGATCTTTAATGTTGCAGATTACTGCATCGTGGATGATCTGTATCAGGTTGTACCGGAGCTGACAGAGCTGATAAAGAATCGGAAGGAGGATTAAGTCATGGCATATCCCTACAAAAAAATGACTTCAGAAGATTTTGACTACATCCGTTCTGTGACTGCTTCAGATCGTGTATGGGTCGGCGATGAGATCGCAAAAGAATATTATCGTGATGAGATGCCGGAGTACGGAGTTTTTCCTCCGGAGCTTTATGTGGAGGTTTTAAATAAAGAAGAGATCTCAGCCATCATGGCTTACGCATATAAAGAAAATATCCCGGTGGTATGCCGTGGCGCAGGAACCGGACTTGCAGGCGGAGCAACCTGCAAATATGGTGGAATCATGCTTTCTGTGATGCGCATGAACAAGATCTTTCCGATCGACAGAAAGAACCAGACCATCACAGCGGAGCCGGGAGCACTTCTCATCGATATCCAGGCGGCAGCAGCGGCAGGCGGACTTTTTTATCCGCCGGACCCGGGCGAAAAAACAGCTTCCATTGGCGGCAATGTTATCACAAATGCCGGTGGCATGAAAGCGGTACGATATGGACTGACCAGGGATTTCGTCCGTTGTATCGAGGCAGTTATGCCGGATGGTTCCATCATGAATTTTTCATCCAACGTTGTGAAGAACACAACGGGATATGATGTAAAAGATCTGGTGATCGGCTCGGAGGGAACCTTATGTATTCTGACTCAGGTAACGCTGAAGCTTCTTCCCGCACCGACCTGCACCTGTACCCTTGTAATGCCGTTCAGGAGTCTTGAGGAATGTGCAGACATGGTCCCGAAGGTTCTGGAGCTGCCGTTTGTGCCAACAGCCATCGAGTTTCTGGAAAGAGAACTGATCGATATCGTAGAACGCAATCTAAACAAAATGTTCCCGGTAAAACAGGGCGAAGCGGTTCTGATCGTTATGTATGATGCTTCCAGTAAACAGGAGCTGGACAGCGCAGTGGAGGCAGCAGCGGAAGCAGCTCTGGCAAACGGAGCGCTGGACTGCTGTATCGCAGGAACGCCGGAGCGTGCCGGAGCTGTATGGAGTGTCCGGGGCGGGATCCTGGAAGGAATGAAAGCAGATTCTGTCGCACAGGAGGAGTGTGACGTAGTTGTTCCGCGTGCAAGGATCGCAGAGTATGTAAAAGCAGCCAAAAAGATCGCAAGTGCACATGGTATCCGTGTAGAGCCCTGCGGACATTGCGGAGATGGAAATATCCATACAGAGATGCTCCGTGGACCGGAAATGAGTGACCAGGAGTGGAAGGAAGCCACTCACGCAAGTCTGGTAGAGCTTTATGCACTGTCCAAGGAACTGGGCGGACAGCTTTCCGGTGAGCATGGCATCGGAAACGGACGTCTGGAATTCCTGGAAGAATTTGCGGGACCGAGAATGATCGCTCTTTATAAAGCCATCAAGCTGGCTTTCGATGATAAACTGATCCTGAATCCGGGAAAAGTCATCGAATATAATAAATAAAAAATGGGGGAAAGAGAGATGAGTCAGAATAAATCATTACAAAGTAAAATGCCTCTGGCTATGGGACTTGCGTTCGTCGCATTTACCACACAGTTCGGAGGCGGATTCGCATCAGGAGCGCAGATCTATCAGTACTTTATCAACTACGGTATCTGGTGTCTGATCCTGCCGGCAGTGACACAGGGATTGTATGCACTGTTTTTCTGGTATGGAATGCGCTATGCTTATAAACACAAAACCTACGATTACAGAAGCTTTTCCGACAGTCTTTACGGAAAAACGAAACCGGTTATGTCCAATCTCTATGAGATCTGTTACCTGATCATGATCGGAACTGCATCTGCAGCAGCCTTTGCAACCGGCGGTTCCACACTGCAGACACTGTTTGGGATCCCATACTGGCTCTGTACACTGATCATTGCAGCATTTATCTTTGTGATCGCACTTTTCGGAACCAATGTTGTAAGAAAATGTGCTTCTACATTAAGTGTGCTGATCATCATCGGTCTTGTACTGGTACTTGTTCCGAATATCATTGCACAGTGGGGAGATATCACAGCTTCCATCCATACTATGTCCTCCGGAGAAATGACTGTACTTTCCTCCGAGAGCGGAGCCTTTGGACCGGCCCTCTATTCAGCAGTCCTTTATTTCTTCTTCCAGCTGGCATCTGTTTCTGTTATGTACCAGCACATGGAGGATGTAACGGACGAAAAACAGATCAACAAAGCAGCGATCTGGATGTTTGTATGCAATTTCTGTGCAATGGAGCTTTCCATCCTCGGACTTCTTGCCATTGCATATGTAAGTGAACTGGCATCTGCATCGGTACCGATGCTGGTACTGGTCCAGAACGGTGTGGGCGCCGGTATCCTGACACCGATCATTTCTCTGCTGATCATCCTTGGAGCTATCTCCACAGCAGTAAATATGATCTCCGGTATTGTGACCCGCTGCGTAAATGCAGTGGAGCGCCGTATGGACAGCCCGGCAAAAAAAGCGCAGGGACACCTTGGAAGAAATGCAGTTTTTACAGCGATCTTTACATTCCTGGCATTTGCCATCGCACAGTTCGGTCTGATGACAGTTGTTAAAAAGGGATATGCATACCTTGGATATGCGGCGTTTATTACATTGTTTGTACCGTTTGTTGTACATGCCGTTGCGACAAAGGGAAAAGAGATCTGAAGAATAAAAAGCTGAACAGAAAATCCCCCGTTGATCCGTATGGCAGGATCATCAGGGGATTTTGTCAAAGTTCACAAAAATATTATAAATATTTTATTAAATATTCCAGATAGACAACATATATTTTTTCTGATACTATTACGTACAGTTATTAAATAGTTACGAATCAGAAGGATTGTTACTGAAATATTTATTTATCGTCAGGCAAGACCTTATAGTAGTATAGGAATAGGTTTTCTATATACTGTAATGGTCTTTTTTTATTTGTTTGGCATCGGGGGAACAGGACTATGGTTATCCATAAGATTTTGAATAATAATCTGATACTGTCCAGGGATGGACAGGGACATGAAGTTATTGTAAAGGGCTGCGGAATTGCCTTTCAGAAAAAGAAAGGACAGCAAGTGGAGGAGTCCAGGATCGAGAAGATCTTTACTGCGGAAAATGCCCAGATCAGCAAGGAGATACAGGGTTATCTGACTGCTATTCCGGAAAAATATCTGGATTTTGTGGAAGCTTTTGTAAATGAAGTGAAGGAAAAAGAGGGGATGAAATTAAATGACAGTATTTATTTTTCCCTTAGCGACCATATCATGGGTGCGATCTCCAGACTTGAAAACGGGATCCGCCTTCAGAATATGCTGCTTCTGGATATCAAGCAGCTTTATCATAAGGAATATGAGATCGGCTTGGAATTACTGAAAAAGGTAAATGAGATGTTCGAGGTAGATCTTTCTGCAGATGAAGCAGGATTTTTTGCATTGCATTTTGTGAATGCGGAAGATGGCGGCAAGACGGACAGCTATCAGATTTCCATTATCGTACATCAGATCCTGGACATCGTGGAGAAGTATTATGACAATATGGAATTTCAGGAGGATAATCTGTATTATCAGCGGTTTCTCACGCATCTGAAATATTTTGCCCAGAGATTCCTTCATAAAGAGCTTCACTATGATGAGAATCAGGAGCTTTTCAAGATCATCAAGGAGCAGTACAGAGAAGCTTACGGCTGTGTAAAAATGATCTATCTTATGATGGAAGAGGAATATAAATACGCTATGACTGAGGACGAAATGCTGTATCTGACGATTCATATCCAGAAGATCACAGAAGACCATAAACGTCTGAAAAATCTGTGAAAAGAGATTGTTTTATAAATTAGGTGTTAATGGATTGTTACTGAAATACGTGCCATGTGCGTATCTTTTCAGGCAAGACCTTTAATATAAATTTCAATATTTATTATTAAAGGAGGTCCCCAAATGAAAAAGGACTATGCAAAAACTGCAGACACACTGATTGCAGCGCTGGGCGGAAAAGATAATATCACCCGTCTGTTCCACTGCATGACAAGGCTTCGTTTCTATGTGAAAGACAGATCGAAGATCAACGAGAAAGAGATCTTAAAGCTTTCTGAGATCTCCGGCGTTAACTGGCATGAAGATCAGTTCCAGGTTATCGCAGGAAACGAAGTAAACGCTGTTTACAAGGCATTGGAAGACAAAGGCGTTCCTACCGATGATGCACCGGCAGCGAACTCTGACAGCTCAAAGAGTGTTGTTTCAAAAGTTATCGATGCCATCACCGGATGTATGACCCCGATGATCCCTGCCCTGACTGCAGCCGGTATGATCAAAGTTGTACTTACCCTGCTGACAACTTTTCATCTGGTATCAGAAACAAGCAGTACCTACCAGGTGATCAGTTTTATCGGAGATGTTACTTTCTACTTCATGCCGTTCCTGATCGCAGCAAATGCTGCCAAGGTTTTCCGCGTGAACCAGTCACTGGCGCTGTTTATTGCCGGTGTTTACTTAAGCCCTACCTTTGTAACTATGGTAGCTGGTGATGCGGCCATCACACTGTTTGGTCTGCCGATCACAAAAGCAACTTATTCTTATTCCGTTATTCCGGTTATCCTGATGGTATGGATCACACATTATATTGAGATTCTGGTTGATAAGATCACACCGAAAATGGTAAAACTGATCCTGAACCCGACACTGGTAATTCTGATCAGTGCACCGATCGCCCTGATCGTAGTTGGACCGATCGGAACAATTATTGGTAACGGACTTGCGGTAGCCATCAACTTCCTGTCCGTAAAACTTGGTTTCATTATTGTAGGTATCCTTGCAGCAACCTTCCCGTTCATCGTTATGACCGGTATGCACCATGCGCTGACACCGATCGGACTGAATGCCATTGCAACCGGTGGTACCGATACACTGATCTTTGTATCTCAGGTATGCTCTAACCTTGCACAGTCCGGAGCTTCTCTTGCAGTAGCTGTAAGATCCAAGGACAGCAACATGAAACAGCTGGCAAGTGCAGCAGGTGTTTCCGCTCTTATGGGTATCACAGAGCCTGCTCTGTATGGTGTTACACTGAAACTGAAAAGACCGGTTGTAGCAGCTTCTATCGCGGCCGGAATCGGTGGTATCGTAGGAGGACTTCTTCAGGTTTCTCTTTACATTGCACAGAATTGTATCATGGCGATCCCGGCGTTTATCGGCGAGAAGGGATTAATCAATCTGATTTATGGAATCATTATGATCGTGGTATCTTTTGTAGCTGCTTTTGTTCTTACGCTTATCTTCGGATTTGAGGATGTAAAGGCTGAGACAGAGGATGAAGTACAGAACACAGATACAGAAAAACAGCCGGCACAGCAGAACGCTCCGCTTGTAGATAAGATCGAGCTTTGTGCACCGGTAGCAGGAACTGTAAAAGCACTTTCCGATGTTCCGGATAAAACTTTTGCGGATAAGGTTTTAGGTGACGGAGCAGCAATCGTTCCATCAGAAGGAAAGGTTTATGCACCGGCAGATGGTACGGTGGCAAATATCATGGACAGCAAACATGGAATCATGTTTGTGACAGAAAGTGGAGCAGAAATTCTGATCCACATCGGACTTGATACTGTAAATTTAAATGGTAAATATTTTAAATCCCATGTTTCTGATGGAGATAAGGTAAAAAAAGGAAAGCTTCTTGTGGAATTCGATATGGATGCCATTAAGAAAGAAGGATATGATCTGATCACACCGGTTGTTGTGACCAATATTTCTGATTATATCAAAGCAGTATGCATGGAAAAAGAAGATGCAGCTGTAAATGCAGGAGATAAATTCCTGACTATTGTATAAGAATAACAACGAAACATCAGGCGGAGATAACAGATCCGCCTGATGTTTGTAAAAAGGAGAAAATTAAAATATGAAAAATTATAACCGTATGCCGGAAAACTTTCTCTGGGGCGGAGCAACCGCTGCAAACCAGTATGAAGGCGGTTGGGATGAGGATGGCAGAGGCCCGTCCATTGCAGATATCCTGACAGGAGGAAGTGTGGATAAGGAACGTCGTCTTACACCGCCGGCACCGTTACCGGAAGAATTTTATCCCAATCACCAGGCGACTGATTTTTATCATCACTGGAAAGAGGATATTGCTCTTTTTGCAGAGATGGGATTTAAGGTATATCGTTTTTCTATTTCTTGGTCCAGAGTGTTCCCAAATGGGGATGAGGAAACTCCAAATGAGGAAGGCCTTAAGTTCTACGACAATGTGATCGACGAACTGAGAAAATATAACATTGAGCCGCTGATAACGATCTCTCATTATGAGAATCCCCTTCATCTTTCTCTGGAGTATGGCGGATGGAAAAATCGTAAGATGATCGATTTCTATCTTCGATTTGCAAAGGTTTTATTTGAGAGATATAAAGGTAAGGTAAAATACTGGCTGACTTTTAATGAGATCAATATGCTGACGCAGGACTTTGGTGCGGTATTCTGTGCAGGAATGCTGGACCCGAAGGATGTATGTGAGCAGAGCCGTTATCAGGCAATGCATCACCAGCTGGTAGCAAGTGCACTTGCAGTTTCCATGGCTCATGAGATCGATCCGGAGTTTATGCTTGGCTGTATGCTTGCTTATCACAATGGTTATCCATATACTTGCCATCCGGATGATATCTTATATGCACAGCAGTTTGGGCAGATCCACAATTCCATTGCCGGTGATGTTCATGTAAGAGGATATTATCCGGGATTTGCAGCGAGATACTTTGAGGAGCACGGAATCCAGCTGGAGGTTCTTCAGGAGGATAAAGAGATCCTCAAGAAGGGTACGGTGGACTTTTTCACCATCAGCTATTATTCCAGTAGCTGTGTCAGCGTGACAAAGGACGGAGAGAAAACGTCCGGAAATGGAAGTGACAATCTGAAAAATCCATATCTGAAAGCTTCCGACTGGGGCTGGCAGATCGATGCAACTGGTCTTCGCTATGTTCTGAACCAGATCTATGACCGCTATCAGATTCCGATCATGATCGTGGAAAATGGTCTTGGGGCGGTGGATCAGCTGACAGAGGATGGAAAGATTCACGATGATTACCGTATTGAATATATGCGCCGCCATATAGAGCAGATGAAGGAAGCAATCCATGACGGAGTAGATCTGATCGGCTACACCTGCTGGGGCTGTACAGATCTTGTCAGTGCCTCCACTGGAGAATTCAAGAAGCGTTATGGTCTTATCTATGTAAATAAAAATGATGACGGGACCGGAGACTTTTCCAGAATCCGCAAAGATTCTTTTTACTGGTACAAAAAAGTGATTGAATCCTGCGGGGAAGAGCTTTAACTGAATCAACTGCGAAGCAGTTATCTGGTGTAGAATTATGTAGCGAATGCGGTTGCTTTTATCCGGTTGACGACAAAATCCTGGAGTATGACAATGTACTCCGGGATTTTTTTGGAAGGTTGACTTTTACACGGTAAAGTGTAATACTTATTGTAAGTGACGAATGTGAGGAGTGTTTTTTATGCCGGATGAAAAAGTACTGCAGGTAGCGATACTTATATGGGGATGTGTATTTTGTGCCATAGCTGCATTATGTATATTTCTGAGCAGTAATTATGACAGGGAAAAGCGTCGGTATCTTATCCTAATGGAGAGTTTTGCTTCCCTGTTATTGCTGATGGATGCCATGGTGTATATTTTCAACGGATATCCCGGAGTTCCGGGCAGTGTGATGGTCCGTATCTCGAGTTTTCTCGTATTCCTTTTAAGTGACGTAGTCCTGCTGTGTTTTCACATTTATGTGTGTGTTTATCTGTTTTCGAAGAGGGAGCGGAGAACATTAAAAAGAGTAAAAGCCGGATATGTTATTGCTGCCGCAGGGGCTGTTTTTGTGGTGATCTCGCAGTTTACTCACTGGTATTATTACATAGATGTGGATAATTATTACCATCGGGCACCGTTATATATTATGTCAATTCTTCTTTCGGCAGCAGGCTTGCTCATTGATCTTACGCTTCTGCTCCAGTACAAAAAGAGAGTCAGCAGGAAGCTCCTGTTCTCTATGCTGTCATGCATTGTACTTCCGGCAGTGGCGGCAGCTGTGCAGGCATTCAGGTATGGAATGTCGCTGATCGATTTTTCTGTTGGTATTTCCATGATCATTATGTTTATCGTGACGATGACGGAGCTGAATCAGGAAATGTATCAGCTGATAAGCAGAGAGGGCAAGATAAAGGAAAGACTTGAGATCGCAACGATACTGAATAAATGCATTGCTGAGTTGATATCAGGAGAAGATGAAGATGCGTCGATCTCCAATCTGCTGCGTATTATCAGTGGGTATTTTGACGGAGATCGCAGTTATATTGTTCAGATCGATGAAAAGAGGAATGTCTGTACAAATACCTATGAGTATGCCATGAACGGAGTGACTGCTGAGAAGGATAATCTTCAGGAGGTTCCCATGGAAATGCTGGATATCTGGATGGACAGCTTTCGGAAAAATGGCCTGTATTATATTCCGGATATTGAGGAGGAGCAGGGGCAGCCGTATTATGAGACTCTGAAGATGCAGGACATTACCAGGCTGCTGGCCGTTCCTTTAAACAGTGACGGAAAGATCATAGGATTTCTCGGGGTAGATAATCCGAGACTGCATTATGAGGATCATACGCTGCTGTCATCTATACAGTACTTTTTAACGGACAGCCTGAAAGCCAAGGAGCGTAAGGCGTGTCTGCAGTACATGAGCTACCGTGATATGCTGACGACCTTGTATAACAGGAACGGGTATATTCAGGTTCTGGAAGGCATGCAGGCAAAAACAGTGATAAAAACAGGCGTAGCATCATATATTGATATCAATGGTCTGAAACGGGTGAATGATCTTTACGGACATGAGGCCGGAGACAGGCTGATCATAAACACAGCGCGTTCCATGCTTGCGATTCTGCCGGAAAATGCTTACCGGGTAGGTGGCGATGAATTTGTACTCATCTGTTTTGATATGGATGAGAAGATTTTTCGGAGTAAGGTTCGGGATATCTGTGACAGCATTGCTGCCAAAAGGATCAGTGTTTCTGTTGGCGTTGTTTGGGAGGAAAGCTCTTCGGAGCTTGAGACAATGCTGAGAAGAGCAGATGATCTTATGTATGCGGAAAAAAAGAAATATTATGAAAAGCATGGAAGGATGTGAAGGTATGTAGCAGAGTGTAAGAGGAGGTCAGAAGAAAATTCTGATAATGCTGTGCCCGGTATTTTTATACCGGGCATTTCGTTTGTGCTAAAAGAAACGCCGGAATAAAAATATCGGACGAAATTTTGAAAGATTTTCTGTAACGTTTTTGAGATCAGTGCGTCTTATAAGTGAGAAGGGAGGAAAGAGAAAAACCGATGAACATAGAGGAACTTTACCGGACATATTGTGACATTGTATATCGGTATATCCGTTCTATCTCACAGGATGGATCGCTGGCTGAGGAAGTGACACAGGAGACATTTTTTAAAGCGCTGAAAAAAGCAGATCAGTTCCGGGGTGACTGTGATGTGCGTGTGTGGCTCTGCCAGATCGCAAAGAATACGTTGTACGATCATCTGAAAAAACAGGAGAAGCAACTTCTAGGGGATGAGAAGTTGGAAAAAATAGAAAGCGCTGGCGGAGAGCTTCTGGAGGAAAAGCTGGCGCAGCGGAGCCAGGCTATGGAAATCCACAAGGTTCTGCATAGACTTTCGGAACCGTACAAAGAAGTTTTTTCCCTGCGGACATTCGGAGAGCTGAACTTCCGTGAGATTGGAATGCTTTTTGGAAAAAGTGAAAACTGGGCGCGGGTGACTTATTATCGTGCAAGAGTAAAGATCAGAGAGGAGCTGGAACATGAAGATCACATGTGATGTAATACAGGATCTGATGCCGTCTTATATAGATGGGATCTTAAGCGAAGACAGCAAGGCGCTGGTGGAAGAACATATGGGTACCTGTCAGGAATGCAGAAAAATGTTGGAGATCATGAAAGAGGAGCAGGGAAAAGAGCAGGCTCGGATAAAATCATCTGCAGCCTCCACAGCAGGATATGGAGCCGGCAGGACGGAAAATACTGAAAGTAATGCAAATGCCGGAAGCGTTGCCGCACTGAAAAAAATTCGAAAAAAACTTCTGGTACGCAGAGTTCTGACAGCAACCGTGGCAGTTATCCTGACACTCATCGTTGCGGCAGCAGGTTATAACCACTGGTATTTCAATGAAAAATACATGACTCTGGAAGACAGCGGAATGTACGTAAAAGACAACTGCCTGTATTCTTCCAATAATCTCATCAACCGAATGAAAGTACAATACACAGAAGATGGAAAAACAGAGTTTGTCTACGCCATTGACGCACCCTATGCAGGAACTCTGGAACTGAAAGGTAATGATATGCTGCTTCAGGATTTTTCCAAAAAGACAGAGGAGCTATCACCGGAGGATGACAGCACCCCGGAGACGGTAAAAGAAGTTTATTATATGAGCGAGGAAGCCCAAAAGAAGAGCCTGGAATTAACGGAGCTGGAAGCAAAAGGGGATCTGGATGCAGCGGAGAAAATTGTGGATGAGATGAAGCAGGAATCGAAGCTGATCTGGGCGGAATAACAGGATAGAAAAACATCAACATCTATGTTAAAATAAACCTCAGACAGCACTGGGAAAAAGTTCCATAAAAATTCCATATTCCATGCTGTAAGTAAAAAACAGACAGTAGTGATTTCCATATTTACTGCCGAAGAACAGGGGGACACAACATGTTATTTGTATGCTATCCAAAATGCAGTACCTGCAAAAAAGCTCAGAAATGGCTGGACGAGAGTGGCGCAGAATATACGCTGCGTGATATTAAAACGGACAATCCAACAGCGGAGGAACTGAAAACCTGGTGGGAAAAAAGCGGTCTTCCGCTGAAGCGTTTCTTCAATACCAGTGGAAATATTTATAAAGAGATGAAACTGAAAGATAAACTTCCGGAGATGAATGAGGAAGAGCAGCTTGCGCTTCTTGCAACAGACGGGATGCTTGTGAAACGACCAATCCTTGTTGGGAAAGACAAGGTGCTGGTGGGCGCTAAAGAAAAAGAATGGGAAGAGTATCTGAAATCATGAAAAAGAAACTGAATTATGCGGATATCGTTAAGGAAACCGTGATCCTCACCGTGGCAGTGGCGATCATTGCAGCGGCGGTATATTTTTTCCTAGTGCCAAGCCATACGTCGGTCAGCAGTATTTCCGGTCTTGGAATCGTGCTTTCCAACTTTGTGCCGCTGCAGCTGTCGGCGATTACCATGATCCTGAATGTGGTATTGCTGATCATTGGATTTTTTACCTGTGGAAGAGAGTTTGGAGTTAAGACGGTTTATACCAGTGTAATGCTGCCGTTGTTTCTGGGATTGTTTGAGATCATTTTTCCAAATTTCGGTTCCATGACAGACAGCCAGGAACTGGATGTTCTGTGTTATATTCTGGTAGTGAGTGTGGGACTTAGCATTCTTTTTAACCGGAATGCATCCTCAGGCGGACTGGATATCGTGGCGAAGATCATGAATAAGTATCTCCACATGGAACTTGGAAAAGCCATGTCTCTTTCCGGTATGTGCGTGGCACTTTCCGCGGCGCTTGTGTATGATAAAAAGACGGTGGTCTTAAGTATTCTGGGAACGTATTTTAACGGAATCGTTCTGGATCATTTTATTTTTGACAATAATATCAAGCGGCGTGTCTGCATCATCACGAAAAAGGAAGAGGAGCTGAGGCAGTTTATCATCCATGACCTGCACAGCGGAGCCACGATCTATGAGGCCATCGGAGCCTATAACATGGAAAAACGCCGTGAGATCATCACCATCGTAGATAAAGGTGAATATCAGAAGCTGATGAAGTTTATAAACCAGGAGGACCCGAAAGCGTTTATTACGGTTTATAATGTATCGAATATGCGGTATCAGCCGAAGAAATAAGAATATTTTGCTGGAATAAAAAAACTCCCGGGACAAAACGCCCGGGAATTTTTTTGCCATATTTTACAGGAAAATATATTTCAGGATAAACAGCACTGCCAGTACATACATCAGAGCGCTGATCTTCTTTTCTTTTGCCTTACCTGTGATCAGGTTGATGGCTACGTATGTGATGATTCCCATGGAGATACCTTCGGAAATGCTGTAGAAGAACGGCATTGCGATGATACATACATAACATGGGATCGCCTCGGACATATCGCTGAAATCAATGCTGATAACATTGCTGAGCATGTACAGACCGACGATCACCAGAGCCGGAGCTGTGGCAAAGGACGGGATCGCCAGGAAGATCGGAGACAGGAACAGGGACAGGCCAAATAAGATGGCAGTTGTCACTGCGGTAAGTCCGGTTCTTCCGCCTTCGGATACACCGGAAGCACTCTCTACGAAGGTAGTGGTTGTGGATGTACCAAGAACTGCACCGGCAGTTGTTGCAACTGCATCTGCAAGAAGTGCGCCCTTGATGTTAGGAAGCTTGCCATTTTCATCCAGCATGCCTGCTTTAGAAGAGACACCAACGAGAGTTCCAAGAGTATCAAAAAGATCTACAAATAAAAATGCAAACAGGATAACAAGGAAATCCAGTGAGAAAACTCCGTCAAACTGCAGCTTCGCAAAGATCGGAGCAAGGCTCGGGATAGAGAGTCCGTTGCTGAAATCCGGGAGCAGGCTGTAGAAGCCGATCTCCGGGTTCGGAACATAAAGTCCGGCGAACTGACAGATGATTCCAAGTCCCCATGTGATCAGGATACCCCAGAGGATGTTTCCCTTTACATTCTTAACAACCAGGATTCCAGTTACGATGATACCGATCAGAGCCAGGATAACGGTGATTCCCACATTGTTGAAGGAAGCCTCTACACCCTTGGCTGCGTTGTAGCCATCTACAGAGAAAAGCTGCAGCAGAGTGGAGCCGCCGATCACGATATTGGCATTCTGTAATCCTACAAATGCAATGAAAAGACCGATACCAACACTGACTGCGGATTTCAGGTTCAGAGGGATCGCATTGAAGATCGCTTCACGTACATTGGTAAGTGAAAGAACGATAAATACGATACCTTCTGCAAAAACTGCAGTCAGTGCATACTGCCAGCTGTATCCCATACCGATAACAACTGTATAGGCAAAGTATGCGTTCAGACCCATTCCGGGTGCCAGTGCAAACGGGTAGTTGGCGAAGATTGCCATCAGCAGCGTTCCCAGGAAGGCTGCCAGTGCGGTAGCTGTGAATACAGCTCCGGAATCCATGCCGGTTGCGGACAGGATGTTCGGGTTAACTGCCAGGATATACGCCATTGTCATGAAGGTGGTGATACCTGCCAGAACCTCTGTTTTGGCGTCCGTTTTATTTGCGGACAGCTTGAAGATTTTTTCTAACATATTTCTTTCCCTTTCTTAAATATGTTTTTGGACAACATGTCTATTTTATCATATAAAAATTTCGTATGCAATCATTAGTGCTTAACAGATATTGTTATGTAAGGTAATTTTTTGCAAAATACTTTTACAAGCAGGTAATTTGTGTGTAAAATACAGAAAAGAGAGTATTCGATTTACAGACGGGTTTATTTTGCAATGAAAGGGGGATGGATAATGTCTGAGAAAAAACTGCGGAATATTACAGATGTGCTCTGCTTTTTGATGATCCTTGGGTACGTGATGTATCTTGTGGCCACCTGGGGAAATCTGCCGGAGAGGGTGCCGATCCATTTTAATGCGCATGGGATCCCGGACCGGTATGGAAAGAAGGGCAGCCTTCTTCTGGAGCCGATTTTGGGGCTGCTGATCCTGGCACTTCTGATGTTCTGTCAGAGATTTCCACAGTGGTGGAACTATCCAGTTGAGGTGACAGAGGAAAACAGAGAGCATATCTTTGAGATTGCGTCAAAAATGATGTCTGTGATCAAGCTGTTATCCATTGGAGTATGTCTTTATGCCGGGATCAGCGGGAATCTGGGAACGGCACCTATGTGGCCGGTGTGGATACTGATCACAGGGATTTTCGTGACATTGATCCTGGGGATCCGGGGGATATATAAGGCTGGTAAAGAAACTGGCATGGATGAGGATGATAAATCGTGAAGCGGTCGTGTTTGTGATCATATAGCAGAGTGGAAGGGAAATGTTCGATTTATTGTACTGAATATGGGAACCAGCGAAAGCGGATCGCGAATATCCGCTTGGTGAAATTATAATAAAAACAGGAAAGGAATCTCAGGAGGATATGGCAGATACAAGAACAGATGAGCTTTACAGAGCGCTTCAGGATAAGGGCTATCCCGATGAGCTGTGCCGGGAAATCGCCTATAAACATATGAATACCGATTACACAGCTACACGGATGCTGGGATATTTATACAGGGTGACAAGTCCCAGAGTGGAGGATGTGATCGATGAGATGCTGGCGATCTTAAGTGATAGGGAAGCCATCGTCCGGAAGAAAGAGCTGGAGCACGCCCAGGCTACGATCAACAGCGTGTATCGGGAGGGTTTGTAACGGAAATCCCGGAGCTTTGCCAGTGCTGGCGGATCAGAAGCTTCATCCTTTAAGGAAAATCAGGAGATCATGGCTCTGGAGCATCATCTCCTTCCGCAGAAATTCATCATTGATAACTACATCAATATGAACGCACACTTTAATTTTATCCGTTTCTTTTAAACAGTATTGTTATTACGGTAGTGATTACTCTGATCGTAATTTATGCAAGTAATTGAAGATGGACAAAATAGTAATTGTATTAACTAATGAACTATAGTATAATACAAATATGAACACAACATATAAATCAAACAACAATGTCGT
>NZ_JANGAA010000036.1:0-19275 GCF_024461705.1 Blautia sp. DFI.9.10 | reverse complement strand
GAATAACATTGATGTAAGAAACAGTTTTGAATGATCTATATCCTACCCTGAGGGGGAAGAGATTTGATTTCAGATAGCTTCCGAGGGTGGTGGCCGGTATTGGTTCATGTGATTCTTCCTTTCAGTAGTTGCTGTTCTTTGTTACAAGTAGAGAATACCATTTATGTAAGAAAGCATTCAGGAACGACCGACATCCTATCCTGTGGATGATTATTGTAGAAATGTAAGATTAAGAATTAACTGGGAGGTATCGTAATGGGTACTACATATGAGGAAATAAAAAAGAAACTTAAAGAATATCAGGCAGAGGGGACAACCAATAAAATAAAGGCTGTCAGAACAGTAAATACATTGTTTGATCTTTGCCGAAAATATTGTAAATACAGGCCAGAAGAATTTAGTGAAGTAATTGATTCATTAAAAGATAAAATTGACAATGATAAAAAATTCAATTGTACCAATACGGCAGAAGAATTGACTGTTTCTGGTAAGATGTATATAGATTTTTTTTACAAAGCATATATTCGTTATTATGGAAATGAAAAAGAGTCTACTCGCAAATTTCATAATTTTCTCTTCGTGGAGGGAGAATATGAACCTGAAGTTTCTAAAATATTAAATGAAGTTTTTAAAACGGAAAAGGTGGATTCTTCGAAGATTGAAAATATTGTGTGTGTGGTTTCAGATGCACTTTATATGTGGGGAGAAAATACAGAAAGTGCTCGGAATATTTCAAAATTACACATGGATAATTTATACCGTATCATGAATATTTTAGAAAAAACTTTTTCTTCATCCGATCAGGAATTACCAGATGAAAAATACAGTGTTGAAAAAATTTTAACTCCGGTATTTTTAGAACAGTTGAATGGCTGGCTGAATGATGATGCTGTCGGAGACGTGCAGACTCTTTTTAATGTAGCACCTATTACAAGAGCTTTATATGATGGCAGTCCATATTCCTATACATTTTCGAAGAAAAGAGATAAAAGCCGTTCCTATATTCAGAACGGAATCGTTCACAATTATAAAGAGGTCAAAGAATATTATAATGCGATTAAAGCATTGTATGATGAGTATGTAGAAGCAAAAGAAAATATATCTGATGATATGTGGGAAAATGTTAAATAAAAAGTACCCCTTTACTAGATTGTTAATCTGGTAGAGGGGCATTATACTTTCTTCTTATATAAAATGATGTCCTGTACTTCACAGTCGAGTATTTCACAAAGTGCGTTGATTGTATGTGTGGAAATATTGGAATTGCTTCGCATCCGGGACAGTTGGCCAGCAGAGATGCCGTATTTATGTATCAGCTGATACTGGCTGATGCCTTTTGATTTTAATGTGTTCCAGAAAGGGTCGTAAGTTATCATACAAGATTGTTCCTCCTACTTGCATGATACCCGTTAACGGCTTATAATCATATTAGCCATAAATGGCTATTTCTTGCTGTTATTCATAACGATTTTTTTGCTTATGGATTGACACAAGCTATGAAGAAAGTAAAATAGAAGGGAAAAGGAGGGATTTCTTTTATGAAGAAAAGAGTGAAAAAGATTTTGGCTTTTATATTAGCCGTGGGAATTGTTGCTCCCAGTCAGGCTGGAATTGTTGAGCCTGTGAGCATGGTTTCCACTGTAGAAGCGGCAACGAACACACTGACATTGAATGTGTCCAATAAAAATATTTATGTTGGTGCATCTGCAAAGCTGAATGTTAAAGCTACAAAGGGGGCAAAACTGTCTTACAAGACATCCAATAAAAAAATCGTTACCGTAGACAATAAAGGTAACATCAAAGGCAGAAAAGCCGGGACAGCAAAAATCACTGTGACCGCTTCAAAAGCAAAACGCAAATCTGTCAAAAAAGTTATTACCGTAAAAGTAGTAAAACAAAATCAAAAAATCACAGCTTCGAATGTGTCTGTTTATTACAAAAAGGGACGTTCTCTTGGAGCAAAGGCAAAGACAGGGTTGACTTACAAATCTTCCAACAGCAGTGTTGTAAGTGTCAATTCAAAAGGCTACATTTTAGGAAAGAAAGTGGGAACGGCTAAGATCTATATTACAGCCAAAGAATCCAGTGTATACAAAAAAACAACCAAAACGGTTGTTGTAAAAGTCATAAAACAGACAAGTACTCCGGTTGTGAAACCAACGGCTACTCCGAAGCCGACAGCAAAACCGACCGCAACGCCAAAGCCAACGACTGCTCCGAAGCCGACAGCTACTCCGGAACCAACGGCTACACCGAAGCCAACTGAGACACCGAAACCAACTGAGACTCCGAAGCCAACGGCTACACCAAAGCCGACAGCAACTCCGAAGCCTACTGAGACCCCTAAACCTACGGAAGCCCCGAAACCAACAGCGACACCGAAACCGACAGCAACACCTACACCGATTCCAGTTGTAGAACCTAGTGATGCTCAGAAGGCAGAGTTGGATGATATTTGTAGTAAGAGTTATAAGCTGCCGTATACTTACACTCAGAAGGATATGTGTAGTGCTTCTTCATTCAAATTTACATCTGATAAGTCACTTGCTAAGAAGGGTGGATATTGTTATGTAGAATCTTCCGACCTTTCTCTTGTGAAGGTATATCCATCTGATGGTAATGACTCTGTTTTGTGGATGGATGTTATGGATTTAGTAAACGACGTACAGGGTAAGAAGGTAAAGGTTACATTTACTATGGGTAATTACTCTAAATCTTGCTATATTGAGATTGTAGGGTTAGACGCCGATTGGGATACTGTACCGGAGGAGGACGTTGCTAAGGCTATTGTAGACCGTTCTGACCTTGCTGATGAGGTAGTTCGTCTTATTAACGAGTACCGTGTATCGAAAGGCTTAAACGCTTTACAGGTAGAAGAGAGAACTCTTTTAAGGCAGGCTTCTGTTGATTCTGGTTGTTCTATTCTGCATGCTTGTAAGAATACTTGTCCTAATATTGCAGGTACACTTGCTTCACATGGAGCTTGTCAGATTGGGTGGGGTAGTACCGGACCTTGTTACAATCCTAAGGAGGTAGTTGAGGATTGGAAAAATTCAGCTCTCCATAACGCTAATATATTAGACCGTAGGCTTAAGACTATTGCTTGTGCATATTTTGTAGGAGGGTATAATTACTCAGTGACTGATAGGGTGTATGATTATACATCTGTTAAGGTATCTTTGTCTAATGCTACTATGGAGAAGCTGAATTCTGCTTCAGATGAGATATCTGATGAATATATTTTATCAAATATAGACAAGGATGTTAAATCAAAAGAAGAATTGGATAAATATGCTTCATGGTTCTACCATCCTAAGGGAACTTCCACATCTGCTCAGTCTTTAGTACCTAACGATTTCAGTGATAGTCCAGTAGTTGACTTTTCTGACAGTATGTCGGATTCAACTGAAGAGTTTTCATCAGACCAGCCTGAATCAGCTCAGAGTGATTTAGAAATTTCTGAGGTAGAAGGTGGTAGTACGGATGTTGATTTTGGCGATACTTCTTCTGATCCTTCGAAGCAAGCAACAGAATAACCCATTAATTCATTCCCGGCATCGTTTAAAGGTGTCGGGAAGTTTTTATGTTATATTTTGGCCTGAGTATTATACACAACATCCCCCAGCCGTCAAACCTGCTTCGCACCGCTGGGCGGCTTCGGGCTTGACTGCCGGGGGACATTGTGTTTTTTGTAGTCAACCAAAATCAAACATAAATATAAACAACAGAGTGTTTCTGGATTTAATAAAAAATTTTTTCATTGTGCTTGTAATATTATGAAATTTCCTGTAAAATATTTCTTGCAAATAGGATTGTATTTTTTCGTGCTGATTTTATGTGTTACACTTTTTGTTACACTTATATAAGCGACACGGAAAACTCCTTTCTTTTAAGGCTTTTCAGGTGAGTGATCGGGTTCGAATCCCCGATGCCTCACTTTTTAAGTGGATCAGATAAATTCCCATTTATTGCTCAAGGCAGTAGGTGGGAATTTTGTTTTATATCTGTGCGAGTATAGTATAAAGGAAGACGGTTACGTTGTGATTCAGCGTAACCGTCTTTTTTATATCATAGAAAATTACGTACTGACGAACGAATCAGCAGAGCCATCGAGTAGGATTTCAATGGTAGGAGTATGTTAATGCGATAAAAAAATTATTATGGACATTTTCGACAAAAAATGTTCACTTTGCGACAAATTTGACAAAATTCAAGAGATAAAAATGTTATATAATTAGAGCATAGCTGTACAGTATTAAGACTTTATCATAAGAATGAGCAGGAAATCTGTTATGATCAGGATTACCAGGAAGACAATACAGATGGTCATAGAATAGATATTCTGGATCTGGTTTGGATTCTGCGGATCACATTTAATCTGAACATGCTTTCCGGGGGCTTTGCCGAGGCGTAAAAACTCGATTCGGTCAGCTGTGTAGTCTTGTTCCTTGTAGGTGTAAGAGTACTTCACATAGTTATGATAATTGGAACTATGAGGCTTGTTAGGATTATTTGAGCGGCTGACAGATGATATAACAGCATCTACAGGTACGTAATCATGATATTTTATGGCGGAACAGATAGTTATTGCCAGAAAAAAGACAGTTCCGATTACGCAGCAGCCCAGAATAACCGGTAAAATTTGTCGGGCTTTTGGATTTACGGTGACACTCATGATTTTTCTCCTTTCTTGGTTGATAGTCTGATAATTTACGGGGGATTAATTATAAATGATTTCGAATGATCTCGAAAATTTATAATTGATGAACATTATAGCATAGTACAGCAGAAGGGAAAAGTGCTTATGAAGAGAAAAAGTGCATCAAAAAAATTGCTGCCGCTGATGCTGATCCTGATGTTGATCTTAGGAATCAGCATGCCAGCAAATGCAGCTGCAAATCCCAGACTGAACAGTACAAAAAAGGTTTTGTACGTGGGAAAAACATCACAGTTAAAGGTTGTAAACTGGAAGAAAGCCGTGAAATGGTCTTCTTCTAATAATAAAGTTGTAAAGGTTTCGTCAAAGGGAAAGATAACGGCTGTGAAGACCGGAACCGCAACAGTAAAGGCCAGAATTGCCAAAAAGACATTAACCTGTAAGGTTACAGTAAAAAGCCCGGGAATGTCAGTGAAAAAAGCCGTATTGTATGTAAAGGGAAAAAGTCTGCAGTTAAAAGTAAACGGTGTTTCGGGAAAGACGGTATGGAGTTCTGCCAATAAAAAAATCGTTAAAGTCAGCTCTAAGGGAAAAATAACAGCAGTAAAAACCGGAACAACCGTGGTTAAGGCTAAAATAGGAAAAAAAGTGTATACCTGTAAGGTTACGGTAAAAAATCCTTATCTGTCTGCAAAGAGCTTAAAATTTGTATGGGGAACAGTGAATACGTCCAGGAAGCTTTCGATAAAGGGTGATGTGATCAAAGCTGCCTCAAGTTCAAATACAAAGGTTGCCAAGGTAAAAAAAGATGGTACGGTTTCTGTAACAGGAACAGGAAAATGTACAGTAACCTTTAAAGATTCCAAGAAGAGAACATATCGATGTAAGATAACAGTTGTGAAACCAACACTGAAAAATCAAAAAGCTACTCTGGAAGAAGGGGAAAGTATCCAGCTTGGTTTTAAGGAAAAGGGTGTTAAAGTAAGCTGGTCATCTGCTGATCAGAAAATTGCAACAGTAACAAAAACAGGTGTTGTCCAGGCAGTCGGAGAGGGAAATACATCGATCGTTGCCAAAGTAAAAGGAATAAAAATCTTTGCAAGGATTTTTGTTACGAAAAAATACGTGCAGGATTCCGGACATGAATACACCAGAGGTGAATGGGTAAAACTTCTTCTGGATAAAGTTGGCTGCAAGTATGAAGAGCAGTTTGACAGCAAAAATTATTATTATGCTGATACCAGAGAAAATGAAAATGGAATCGCAGCAGAAATTGCAAAAACTATGGGAATCATTCCCGATGAAACCGATGAGCAGGATGTTCCATACTTTTATCCTGACGAATATGCAACAAGAGAGTTTGCCGCATATACAGCAGTAATGCTTATGGGATATGAAACTACGGATGAAGAACCGACATGTACAGATGCGGCTCAGATCAGGTATAAAAATGTTGTAGCTATTGCACTGAAAAAGAATATGCTGTCTCTGAATGGAGATACCTTTGAACCGGAGAAGGCAATTAACGGAAATGATGCAGCTCAGATCTTAAAAGCTATCGACCAGATCACTGAGGACTCAGTAATCGATGAGAATTATGACAGCAAGGTTACCTATGCAACAAATGTAGTTGAAGTCAAAGATACTTCCAAAAATATATACAATGTTGTCCAGAACAGTGACGGAACTTATACGATCACAGTAAAAGATGGAAATGCTTATAAAAATCTGGAAACCGGAAAGGTTGTACTGTTTTCTGCAAAGGAAATGGGAACAGATACAGATATTGCATTAAAAGTCCAGAATATCACAAAGGACGGACAGGGACGTCTGATCATTAAGGCCGGCAAACCGGATGATATTTCAGAGGTTTACAAATCAATTGATTTTGAAGGTGCAGGAATTGCAGATCCGGAAAATATGCAGGTAACTGCAGAGGGCGTTCAATATGAGTATATTCCGGAAAATTCAAGTGAGGTGCCGGCAGGAGGACTTACTCTCGGCGGAAGTATTCCGGTTCCAGGTAAATTGAAATTTGATCTTAATCATAAATTTAATGATAAGGTGAAGCTGTCCGGTTCTGTTGCTGTTACGATTCCGGATGTAAGCTGTAAGCTGGATGCCGGATTCAGCTGGGGAAAGATAGAGGTAAGGCATTTTATTGCGTCAGTTACAGGAAAAGCTGATTTCGAAGGCGGACTTTATATAAGTGGCGTGAATTCAGAGCAGCAGATCAAACATGCAAGTGGAACTATGGAAACAGTCAGCGATGTACTTGAACTGGGACGAGTTCCTATAAAGCTTGGTACAACTGGTCTTTCTGCAGATCTGGTGGTTTCTCTGTTTTATGATGTGTCCGGGCAGTTTGTTGTGAAATATTCCGTTGAAGCAACTGGCGGATATGAATTCAAAGATGGAAATGGAAGATTTATCCATGATTTCAGTCAGACTTTGACACCGGTCACAATAGAAGGATCTGCGAAATGCGGTCTTCAGTTTGGATTAAATCTGACTGCATTGGAGACATGGGATCTGGCAGGAATTGATATTAAGGTAGGACCTGCGGCAAAGGCAAGCGTATCCTATACAGTTCGTGATGCCGGAAATGTGCTTTGTTCTGATGTAAGAACTTATATTTACGCAGCGGGTGAGTTGAATCCGGATACGGTGGTCGGAAAGTTCCTGAAAACGGTATGGCATTATACGTTGTCCAAGGATTTTCTGTCTGATGATGACGATAATCCACTAAAATTGAAGGTTCATTTTGAAAATGGAACACTGGTAGATAAATGTACAGTCGGAGCCGGAAGCATTGAGGGAAGCGTTTTGGATTCAAACAGTAAAGCTCCTGTAAAAAATGCCAGCGTGGAAGCATATTCCGGAACAGTCAAGGTTGAAAAAACTTTCACGAAAGAAGATGGAACTTATTCATTTAATGATCTTGATGAAGGAACCTACAAAATTGTTGTCACAGCAACCGGTTACCAGAAATATGAGAGCAGTTCCATGGAAGTATCAGCGAACCAGATCACATACGCAGAATCTTTCCTTATGGTATCCAGAGCAGAAGCCGGAGATGGTGAGCTGAGTGGAAGATTTATTCATTCCATGACCGGTGGAAATATAGAAAATGTAACTTATGAATTACGTAAGGGCTGGGATAATGTGATCGGAGAGACTGTGAAAGAAGGCGTATCAGCAGATGGAACCTATACGTTGAACGTGCCAGCCGGAAACTATACGCTGAATGCAAGCAATGAAGATTTTGTTTCTGCCCATATCAATGTTGTAGTTCAGGCAAATGCATGCAGTGAACGTGATGTAACAATGTCACCGACCAATATCAGTGCAGGAGATGAGGGACTTCTTCAGATCGTGCTTACATGGGGAGAAACTCCGCGAGACCTGGATTCTCATCTGCTGGGACCTGCTGATGAAAACGGAGATGACTACTTCCATGTATACTATAGGGATAAAAATGCATATTCAGAGGATGGAGATGTAATAGCAAATCTGGATCTGGATGATACAAGTAGCTATGGACCGGAAACAACAACCATATACAAAGGCTTCACCGGAAGAAAATATAGCTTTTATGTATACGATTATACAAACGGTGAAGATGATGCGAGTACAGAATTATCTGCTTCGTCAGCCAAAGTAACCGTTTACCGGGGTGGAAAACAGATCTACCAGGCAAATGTACCGGTTAACAGGGAAGGATACCTGTGGCATGTATTTGACTATGATGTGCAGTCAAACAAGCTTATGCCAGTCAATACCTTTGTATATGATTATGAAGTGCCGGAAGCAAATGCAATGGAAGATAGTTCAGGCATTATTTCAGAAACAGAAGCCCTTGAGATCATCCGAAACAGTGAAAAGAAAGCTGAAGAAGAGAGCAGCGAGGAACTCAATATGAGTTCTGAAGAAGGAAAGACGGACGATAATACTGAGGAAGAGATATTTGATGATTCCAGTGAAGAGCCGGAGATATCAGAAAGTGGTGATACGGCTGAAGTAATTGAGTTTCCGAAGGACTCTGAAACGGAAGAAGAAAATGACGGAACAGAAATAACAGAAGAGGATAGTGAGAGTGCGGAGGAGCTGCCGGTGGAAGATATTTATGAGGAATCAGAGGAGTTAGGTCTGGCAGGATAAAAATGTACTGTGATCGAACAGATCTCGCTGTTTGTGGCAGTACGCATATTCGGGCCCCATATGCCGGCACCGGAGGTAACGATGTTGTGCATAGTCCCCTTTTTCAGGTAGCCGCAGGAATTTTCCCAGATCAGGCCGGTGATGATGTTCAGAGGGAACAGCTGGCCGTCATGAGTATGGCCGCAGAGATCAAGGTCTGCGCCTGCGGCTGCCACTTCATCCAGCTGACCGGGCTGATGATCCATAAAAATAATCGGGAGTGTTTTGTCAAGGTAGGCTGTAAGCTGGTCAGGATTCTTACGGGTGTCGGACATTTTTCGGCAACGTGAAGGATCCTTACGGCCTGTCAGATAAAATCGTTTATCTATGAGGTCGGTTTCGTCATCGAGAAGCCGGATGTTGGCAGATTCCAGAAAATTCCGCATTCTGGGATCATCATAATCTTTTTTTGCATTGCGGAAGGTAAAACCGGCCAGAATCGGTTCGCTGAGATCATGGTTGCCCCAACAGGCATAAACGCCGTATCTGGATTTCAGCGAACGGAGAATGGCCGCTGTTTTTTTCGGGTTTTTGATCCCTTCATATTCGTTATCAAAAATATCGCCGGCAATACAGATCAGATCCGGATCTTCGGCGTTGATCTTTTTTACAAGAAGCCCGGCATGTTTTTCTCCGATACTGTAACCGAAATGAATGTCTGCGAGCAGGACAATCTTCAGGGAGTCCATTCCCTTCACTTGCTTGTCTATTTTCACATTATAAGTTTTTGTCTTAATATTCCACTGATTAAAAATCCCATAGAGACTGACACCAATGATCAGAAGGGTGCAGACAGCGCCTGTGACTACGAAGGCTTTCCGGGAATACATCCAGGCCGGATGAAGCGTATGCTTCAGGATCAGTCTGCAGAGATCTGTAGTTACGATTACGATCAGGATGTAAAGAAATGTTCCCTGAAAATAATTTGCCGTATTTTTCAGGAAGCGATGGAGCGCAGGGGGCTTCCGGATAAGAAAACAGGTCAGAAGAGAAGTGGACAGAAAAATATAAACACCTGCAAAGCATGCCCGGAACGCAAAGGTCTGGAAAAAATGAGCGCAGGCACCCATCCACAAAATCATCCAGCGGACGATATAAATATTAATGAGAATATATAATGGTGCAAGAAAGATGGCAAGCATGGTGTGTGATACCTCCATTCGCGGCAAGCAATAAGCGGTGAGCAGGACTGATCGCTGCAGATACTTTTTGGATTGATACATAGCATTTCCATAAATTACTGCAGCATGTTCGGAATAACTTTTTTTGATGCATTGATTCATAGAACTGCTATAGTATACAGCAAATAATAATTTTTGGCAAAAGAACATATATTAGGAAAAAGAACGCTTATGGTGCTTTTTATGAAAAAATATGCGCTTCTTCGATATTGTCTGGTGTTTTTAGCAATTGTTCTTCCTTATTTTTCGGCGGCAACCATTAATGGACCGGAGAGGGTCCTGGCAGAGAGGGTGCCGGATATGGAAGAATATCTCCCGGTCATTGTTTTTTCGCAGATTTCCCCGGATATGAAAAAAGAAACCATAAAAGCGCAGACTGTGATCGCACGGTCGAATATTCAAAGGTGGCTGGGTGAGGGGAAAAATCTGGCAGAGATCCTGAGGGAAAACGGAAGTACAGAGGAAGTCTGGAGATATTTTTTTGCAGAAAAAAGGCAGATCTATGAGCAGGCAGCAAAAGAGACGGATGGACAGGTACTTACATATGAAGGAAAAGTGAGGCTGACTCCCTGGCATAAGAGAAGCGCAGGGAAAACCCGCAGCGGGGAAGAAGCTTTTCATGATGAGGCGTATACATATCTGAAATCGGCAGATAGCAGTGCGGACAAAAAATCTCCGGATCGTATAAAAATCGTGGAAATTCCTGCGGGGCAGCTTTCCGGGGAGCTGAAGATCAAAAAACGGGACAGTGCCGGTTATGTGACAGAGCTTACGATTGGGGAAACACTCCTGGAGGGAGAAAGCTTTGCAGCGGGAATGGGACTGGAATCCGCGAATTTCAGTTTGAAGAAAAAGGATGATATTTATTATCTGCGAGTGCGTGGCAGCGGTCATGGTGTGGGATTTTCCCAGTTTGGTGGAAATGAGATGGCAAAAAACGGAAGCAGTGCGGAGGAAATCCTGGAAAAATATTTTCCGGAGATGGAGCTGAAAGCTGAGGATTAAAGAAAGTCAGGCATCCGAAGCAACGTCTGATAAAAAAATATTCAAAAAATGAATAGACAGCCATATTCTGGACACTCTATAGATATAGAAATGGTGACCGAAACGGCAGCTTTACTGCTTTTTCTGTTACTGAAAATGAACATATCAGACAGAGGTGGAAAGAATATGAAAAGTAAAATTGTGAGAGGTATTATCAACGGAGGTGTTCTGGCAGCAGTGGCGGCACTTGGGATTACTGTTTATCAGCTTGGAACAAAGCCCATCGCAGAAAATCCCCAGGAGGAAAATTCTGTACAGGTAGAAGAGACCGGGCTGGAAGAGGAGCTTTCGGACGGGGAAAACGCAGAGGATGCGGCAGCTGCCGGAGATGGCTGGCAGGATGTAGCACAGGATGAGATCTCTGATGGAGAAACCGGAGATGAAGCAGGTCTGTCAGGAGCTTCAGAAGCCGGAGCAGATGGAGTGACAGGAAGCATCCGTGAGACTGCAGGAAGTGGTACAGCCGAAAATGCAGCGGCAGATGCAGATAATGGAAGTGGTACGGATGATAGGAGCGTGTCTGCGGCGGCAGGTGCAGACAGAAGCCGCACAGATGGCACTGGAAATACAGCAGATAATGCCGGAAATACATCGGCAGAGGGAGCGGTGAATAACGGAGCTGGAGCTTCCACAGATACCGCAGAGACCTCAGCTGTCGGAATTGCGGCACAGGCTTTGGATTTTACGGAGGATTCTATTATGGAATGGCCGGTCAGAGGAACGGTTCTTGTGGATTACAATATGGATGAAACCGTATATTATCCGACTTTGGATCAGTATCGTGTGAGCTCTGCCATTGCTTTGCAGGCAGTGGAGGATGCGCCGGTGTATGCGGCGGCAGATGGTCAGGTGCTTTCTGTTGTACAGGATGCCTGTACGGGAACGACTGTGACTATGGAGCTGGGAAATGGTTATCAGGCAGTATATGGGCAGCTGAAGGACCTTACTGTGGCAGAAGGTGACACAGTAAAGGAGGGCGAAGTGATCGGAAATATCAGCGCACCTACCAAATATTATTCTGTAGAAGGCCCGAATCTTTATTTTGCAATGAAAAAGGATGGCGTGCCGGTAGATCCGTTTGAATATCTGGAATGACAGGGAAAACCGAAAAACAGATATGCCGGGGAGATTTTTGGAAACAGAGTATGGAGGATACGGGATGGGAGGTATATGCATCCCGTATCCTCTGCCTTGTGAAGCATGCTGCTGAGAACGGAGGGAACATTAACCAAAAATTTCCACTTATATAGGAAAAGAAGCTTTTTTACCGGAAAGAAACCGTGTATAATCTATATTATAAATATGCATACAAGGACAGATATAACAGGACAAAAGAAGAGGTACATAAGTTATGAACATTAATGAAATAGCTAGGCTTGCCGGAGTTTCCAGAGCTACGGTATCCAGATATTTGAATAATGGATATGTCAGCAGTGAAAAAAAGGAAGTCATCCGCAGGGTGATCCAGGAGACAGGATATCAGCCATCCTCCCAGGCACAGACACTGAGGACCAAAAAAACCAGTCTCATCGGTGTCATCCTTCCAAAGATCAATTCAGATACCATAAGCCGTGAGGTGACAGGGATCAGTGATATTCTTACACGGAGAGGATATCAGCTTATTCTGGCCAATACCAATAATGATGTGGAAGAAGAGCTGAAATACCTTTCTCTGTTTAAAGAACGTCAGGTGGACGGAGTGGTTTTTATTGCTACCATGTTTACCAGAAAGCATAAACAGATGCTGAAGGATTATAAGGTACCGATCGTGATCCTGGGACAGCATCTGGACGGATATCCATGTATTTATCAGGATGATCATAAAGCAGCTTTTCAGGTCACGGAGAAGCTGACGGAGAAGGGGAAAAAGTTTGCCTATATCGGCGTTACAGATAAGGACGAGGCAGTTGGTGCCTGCAGGAAAAAGGGTTTTATGGATGCTATCCATAAAGCTAAGCTGGAGGTCGTGCCGGAGAGGATGAAGATCGGAAGCTTTACCATGGATTCCGGGTATGAGATGGCGAAGGAGCTTTTTGAGGAGGAGCCTTCCATAGATTCTCTTGTGTGTGCTACGGATACTATGGCGGTGGGAGCCATGACTTATTTGAAGGAGATCGGGCTTCGCATTCCCGAGGATGTTCAGATCGCAGGGATTGGGGATGGAGTTCCGGGTAAGATCGTGGAACCGAAGCTGACAACGGTACATTTTTATTATAAGACCAGCGGAATGGAGGCAGCAGCCATGCTGGCTGATCTTATTGAGAACGATACCGGGATCAGCAAGGAAATAAAAATGGGATGTGAACTTGTGGAACGGGAATCTCACAGGTAACAGAGAATATCCTCGCAGACAGAGGAAGAAATTATAAGTTATTGTGGAACAGGAGCAGATCTTTTGGGAGAAAAAGACCTGCTTCTTTTTTGCGTGGTGCTGTGTTATGGCTGAGCAAGCACAGAAAAATGCCAGATTTTTTCTGCGATGTCCTGACTGGTTTGTCTGTCTTGCATCTGTTCTTATGAAATATGTACAATTTTGACCGAAGAAATTTGTGCGATGTTGCGGATTTACAAATAATAATGCAGTAGTTATAATACAAGTAAGATATGAGAACGATTCCACATAAGAGCACAAGCAACAACATAAAACAAACCATTGAAAAGTGCTAAAATCATCAAAAAACTTAAAAAAATGGAAAGATTACCGTTCCTTGTATGAATAGATATATGAAATCAATCTCATAAATAAATGAAAAACAATGGATCAGAGATAATAAATCCCGGGAAGCTGAAGAAAGAACAGACAGATCTGATCCGAAGAAAGGGAAAGCAGAAAGAGATGACTGTCCGGGAACAGTAGCAGAAAAGGAGGAAGGACATGGATTACAGAAAGACAGCACAAGAAATCTATGATCATGTAGGAAAGAAAGAAAACATCATTTCCGCGGCGCACTGTGCAACAAGGCTTCGTCTGGTCATTGCGGATAATGACAAGGCGGATAAGGAATATGTAGAGAATATCGATGGTGTGAAGGGCGTGTTTTTCGCACAGGGACAGATGCAGATCATCCTGGGAACAGGAGTTGTAAACAAAGTTTATGATGAATTTATCCAGATCGCCGGAATATCAGAGAGTAGTAAGGATGAGCTTAAGAAGGTGGCAGCATCCAAGGCTAATCCGATACAGAGACTGATCAAGACACTGGGAGACATTTTTGTCCCGATCATCCCAGCTATCGTAGCCAGCGGATTTTTGATGGGAATCATGGAAGCCCTGAACTTCATGGTAAACAACGGCTTCCTGAATATTAACACCAATGGTTCCATTTATGTATTTGCACAGCTTTTCAGTAACACAGCGTATACATTTCTGCCGATCCTTATCGCTTACAGTGGTGCGAAGGTGTTCGGTGCCAACCCTTATCTGGGTGCGGTTATCGGTATGATCATGATCCATCCAAATCTGCAGAATGCCTGGACTGTTGCAACAGAGGGTGTGCAGGCAACGCAGAAGGTATGGTTTGGACTTTACTCCATTGACATGGTGGGATATCAGGGACATGTAATCCCGGTTATCATTGCAGTATGGGTACTGGCACAGATCGAGAAAAGACTTCATAAGATCGTACCTGCAATGTTCGATCTTTTTGTAACACCACTTGTCAGTGTTTTTGTAACCGGTTATCTTACACTTTCCATTATCGGACCGATCTTCGTAGCTGTTGAGAACGGACTTCTGGATGGAATCCAGTGGCTGATCGCACTGCCATTTGGAATCGGAAGCTTTATCATGGGTGCCTTTTATGCACCGACTGTTGTTGCTGGTGTTCATCACATGTACACTATCATTGACCTTGGACAGCTGGCCAAATTCGGCGTTACCTACTGGCTGCCACTTGCATCTGCAGCTAACATTGCACAGGGTGGTGCAGCTCTTGCTGTAGGCCTGAAATCCAGAAATCAGAAGATCAAATCCATGGCTGTTCCTTCTGCCTTAAGCGCATGCATGGGAATCACAGAGCCGGCAATCTTCGGTGTAAACCTCCGCTTCGGAAAGCCGTTTATCATGGGCTGCCTGGGTGGTGCATGCGGAGCACTTTTTGCCTCCATTAGCAGTCTTGGTGCCACAGGAACAGGTGTTACCGGTATCTTCGGAATCCTGCTGTGCCTGAATAATCCAGTTGGTTATATCCTGATGTTTGCCATCGCATTTGGTGTGGCTTTTGTACTCACATGGATGTTCGGATATAAAGACGAGGTACAGGAAACAGCTGGGAAAAATATTGAAACAGAGAAAAAGGCAGGTGCTCCGGCAGAGAATGTTGAGATGAAATCTGCGGAGAAAAAAACAGCTGAGAGCGGTGTGCAGACTCTCTACAGCCCGCTTGAGGGAACTGCAATCCCGCTTTCAGAAGTAAAAGATGCGACCTTTGCATCAGAAGTCCTTGGAAAGGGCATGGCAGTGATTCCGTCCAAAGGTGAGGTAAAAGCACCTTGCGACGCAACAGTTTCTACAATTTTTGACACAAAGCATGCCATCGGGCTTGCAACAGAAAGTGGTCTGGAGCTGCTGATCCATATCGGCGTTGACACCGTTGAACTTGGCGGTAAATTCTACACCGCTCATGTAAAGGACGGTGACGTGGTCAAAAAAGGCCAGACACTGATCACCTTTGATATGGATGCTATTAAGGCAGCCGGCTATGATGTGACCACACCGCTGATCGTAACCAATACCGATGATTATGAAGAAGTAAAAATGCTTGCAGAAGGAACAGTAAATAATGGTTCTGAAGTACTGGAGGTAAAATAAAATGAGTTCTCTGACCAAGGTCCTTGCAGAGGAAGTGCGAAAAATCGAGGAAACGGCAGCAGTTGCCAGGACGATGCAGACAAACCGTCTGACCCATCATCTGATGCCGCCTGTGGGATGGCTCAATGACCCGAACGGATTATGCTGGTACAAGGGAAGATATCATGTGTTTTTTCAGTATTCTCCGTTTGAGGCCAACGGTGGACTGAAATTCTGGGGACATTACTCCAGTGAAGATATGATCAGCTGGAGATATGAAGGTGTTCCGCTTCTGCCGGACAGCATTTATGACTGTCATGGTGTTTACTCAGGCTCCGCCATTGCGGAAAAAGATAAGCTTCATCTTTTCTACACAGGAAACATCAAGATGGATGGAGATTATGATTATATCAATAACGGAAGGCAGTCCAGCACTCTCCATGTGGAGAGTGAGGACGGCGTTCATTTTGGAACAAAAGAAGTAGCCGTTTCCTGGGAGGATTATCCGAAGAATTACACATGCCACATCCGTGACCCGAAGGTCTGGAAAGATGGAGAGGAGTATCGCATGATCCTTGGCGGCCGTCAGAAAAGCGACCAGGGTGCCGTACTTTTTTATAAATCCGAAGACCTGAAAAACTGGAAATTCGACCATGAGCTGACCACAGAGAATGCTTTCGGATACATGTGGGAATGCCCGGATTATTTTACCCTTGAGGGACAGGAAGTACTTTCTGTATCTCCACAGGGACTGACAAGGGAAGAGTTCCGTTTCCAGAACATCTATCAGTCCGGATACTTTATCCTGAAGGACGGAAAGCCGGAGGAAAAAGATTTCCGGGAATGGGATCACGGTTTTGATTTCTATGCACCCCAGACATTCCAGGATGGAAAAGGCAGACGGATTCTCATCGGCTGGATGGGAATGCCGGATGCAGACGAGGAGTATGTAAATCCTACAGCGCAAAGTGAAGGATGGCAGCATTGCCTGACGGTTCCGAGAGAAGTTACGTATAAGAACGGAATGCTTTATCAGTATCCGGTGGAAGAACTGAACGGGCTGAGAAAGACTGGCGTTTCTGTCAGCGGTTCCAGTGCGGAGATTCCGGTGAATGGACCGTTTGATCTGGATGTTCAGGTAAAAGGTGAGCAGGGTAAAGTAAGCCTTGGGGAAAATCTCTTCCTGGAATATCAGGACGGAGATGTGATCTTAACTCTCTCCGAGAAGGCCGGTGCCGGACGTAAAGTACGTAAGGCGCATGTTCCGTCCGGTGTGATCGAAAGCATCAGAGTTCTTGCGGATACTACAGCTGTGGAAATCTATGTGAATGGCGGAGAGGTTGTTTTTGCCACCAGATATTATCCGGAAACGCAGGAGCAGGCTGTGAAGGTGGAGGCTGTGGAGTGTGATGGGAAGATTTATGTGCTGAAGAATTATGTGATGGAGTAGGCAGAGCTTATTGATTGACCGGGAAATACAGCAAGATCAGAATACGAATACCTATAGAGCAGCTATGCAGTGAATTCCATATTCACAGAAATAAGAAATGACCGTATAATAAAGCAGGTGGGAAAATCCGCAGCCGGAATCCCGACCTGCTTTTATTTTTTTGATGTAAGTGAAATACATGAATTGTGCCGGCTGCTTGAGGATAGAAGGACGGCTGCTGAAGAAATGCTGGTGGCTGTCTTTACATAGAAAGAATGCGGCCGACTGGATGCTTGTTTTACAGGAGAGGAAATATCACGGAAGACAGATCACACTATCCAGAAAAGTGTTCAGATATTTGTTTTACAGGAAGGCAAATATCAGGGTTGATGTTACTGAAGATGTACTGGCATTTGGCATTGTATTGCATAAATTTTTTACAGAAGAGGAGACTGCTATGAACTATACATACATCGTGCAGTGTGCAGACGGCACGCTCTACACCGGCTGGACAAACTGCCTTGCCAGGCGGATGAAAGCGCATAATGAAGGCAAAGCAGGCGCCAAATATACCCGGGCCAAAAGGCCGGTGAAGCTGGTGTATTATGAAGGCTTTGCCACAAAGGAGGAGGCCATGAGCCGGGAGTACCGGATCAAGCAATTGACCAGGGAGAAGAAGCTGGAGTTGATGAGGTTTTGAATTTTGATAAACATTTTGATATTTCAAAAGGCTTCAAATGTGTGGAGCATTATGCAGCGGAACTGAAAGATAAGGATATGTATGTTCTGCTGAATCTTATTGGTATCTCAGCATAACAACTGAATCAAAGGTATCTCCATTGTCGATCCACTGACAGCTACCATCATTTTTTGCACAGATATCTTCAATTATGGACAGACCGAATCCATGGTTGGGGATATCTTTTTTTGATGTTTTGTGGTTGAATGGTTGTGCCGGATCTTTGCTGTTTTTCATGTGGACAGTAAGAAAACCGGCGGACATTTTTGATGTTACAGAGATAAACGGTGCTTCAGAACCGGAAGCGTTGCAGCTTTCTATTCCATTATCCAGCAGGTTGAAAAATATACTGCTCAGTTCCGAAGAGGGAATATTGGATTTCTCCGGAAGAAGAACCTCGTAGGTAACTTTGATATTTTTCTGCATGGCAAGAAATCTTTTGTCCGCAAGGATGGCGTTGATCAGGCTGTCCTGACAGATGGGATGGAAACGTTCTCTCTGAAAATCATCGGTTATGGCAGGCAGGTAGTCCTGGATCTTATCATATTCGTTCGTTTTCAGGTAATTCTGAAGTGTCTCAAGTTTCCGGATGGTAGACTGCTGGAATTCTAGAGTCTCCTGCTTTCTGTAAACAAACAGCTGCTCCTGTTCTTTCTGTAACTGTTCCTGCTTCTGAAGAGCCTGAAATTTTGCCTCTTCCTGAGCATTTTTGAGCGATCGTCTGGCAAGAAGGTAGATCCTGCGGTAAGTGAGGGCCAGAAAAAAGAGAAGCATTATCTGGCAAAACAGAGCATATTCCTGTAGCAGAGCTCCCAGGAAAAGAGATGCCTGAACACAGAAAAGTTCTATAAAAAGAATAGTAAAGCCTCGTTTCATAAAGTCCTCTTTTCCGGCGGAAGTTCTGAAAGAATTGTTTCTAGATATACATCTGCCTCAAGATATTTTTGGGTGCGGATCAGATAATTCAGTGAAAAGAGATGGTTTTCCATATCGTGATTCCATTTTCGCACAGATTGATATTCTTGTTCCATTTCGGTTGTATATTCTAGCTGTTTCTGAAGAAAACTCATCTGCTGAACCAACAGTTCGTGTCTTTTTTCTCTGAGAGAAATGTTGTGAAAAGCCCTGGCTATGATCAGACAGCAGAGAAGATTGAGAAACCAGTACAATACGATCAGCCATTTTAACAAATGTAGCAAGAATTCTCCCACCTCTTCAGGTGGTGAGATGAATTGC
>NZ_JANGAA010000035.1:0-20041 GCF_024461705.1 Blautia sp. DFI.9.10 | reverse complement strand
TCTCATACACTCTTGCCACCCTGATCCGCTGCTTCTCGCGGTTATGGGAATCTTTTTGTTTTCGGGAAAGCCTGCGCTGTTCTCTTATGAGTTTTCGCATTGAGCGTTCCAGATATCTGGGATTTGATACCGTATTTCCATTACTGTCGGAGTAGAACGCTTTGATCCCGACATCAATCCCTATCGTTCCGCCAGCATTTGAGCGTGGTTCCGGTTCAAAATCAACATTTAAAACCGCAAAATATTTTCCAGCTGGTGTGTGCTCAATGATCACGTGATTAATCTTTTCCACTTCCATCGACTGCCGTATTTTAACAAATCCAAGTTTCGGAAGTTTGATATATCTTCCCACAATACGGATATTATCTTTTTGATTTACCGTTCTGTATGACTGGAACCGGTTATGTTTACTTTTGAAGGTTGGATAGGAGGCCCGTTTCTGAAAGAAATTCACAAATCCCCGGTCGAGATCCCGCAGAGACTGCTGTAATGCAATGGAATCTGCTGCTTTCAGAAAAGCAAACTCCTCTTGCTTTTTCAGTTCTGTCAGCATGGCGGAAGTCTGGGAATAGCCGATCTTTTCCCCATTTTCATAGCCTTCCTTACGCATGGCAAGTCCCCGGTTGTAGATGAACCGGCAACATCCCAGGGTCTGATGGATGAAGTTTTTCTGTTCTCTGTTCGGGTAGATCCTGAATTTAATTCCTTTTTGCATTATCCCATCTTATCCTTTTGTCTCTGCGATGTTTTCTGGTTTTCAATATACTGTTTTACTGCTTCCAGCGGGGCACCGCCCACCGTTGATACAAAATAGCTGTTTGTCCAGAGAGTCGGCATTTTCGTTTTAAGATAGGGAAATTCCTGTCTTAAAATTCTGGACGTATAGCCTTTAAATGACTTTACAGCTTTGTGGATGCCAAACTGAGGATCTACTTCCAAAAGCATATGAACATGGTCTGGCATGATCTCCATTTCCAGAATGTCTACAGAAAGATTTGCAGCATACTCTGTGAGCAGCTCCTTCAGCCGGACGTCCACACCATTAATTAATACTTTTCGTCTATACTTTGGACACCATACTACATGGTATTTACAGGAATAGACGACATTGTTGTTTGATTTATATGTTGTGTTCATATTTGTATTATACTATAGTTTATTAGTTGATACAATTACTATTTTGTCCATCTTCAATTACTTGCATAAATTCGATGGACGCGTCTTATATCCCCATAGCTGAAGCAAAGGGTTTTACGACGCATTGGATAATATAATTTTCACACCATAAAAATTCCCCTGAACGCGGATAATTTTCCGTATCCAGGGGATTCTTCTTTCTTCTCTATAATTGCCAGCTCATTACCATCATATTGGTCCGGATTTTCCCGAAAGCTACTCTGTTCAAAGTACTTTTCGTCCGTTTACAGTCAGCTTGAAGGTTGTTCCCAAAATTTCTGCTGATTTTCTGCAGAACATCATCCGATCAAGAAAAATCTCAAAATAGTCATACATGGAACAGATATTTTCATCGATCTGAAGGTTCAGTGCGATCACAGATTTTTCTTCATCAATCTTAAGCTTCGAATCTGTCACAGCATAATTCACACGATCGTGAATATCAAACGCAGATCTTTCCTTCTGGCGTACACGGCTTCTTCTGACATCAGTTTTGTCCGCAATGATAAGTGCTGCTGATATAACATCTTCCGGGCTTCCTGTTGATTCATCGTGATTTCCGATTGCAGCTATGACAGTTACTCTGTCCTCAAGAGACATGTTGGTATCCTTCAGCAGATCATTTGCAAGAAGGGCACCGTATTCCGCATGATGGTTTCTGTTAATCGCATTTCCGATATCATGCATATATCCGGCGATTTTTGCAAGCTCGATCTCATGCTCCGGGTAGCCGAGTCTTTTCAGAATCTTCCCGGCCTGATGTGCTACCTGAACACAATGTGCCTGTGAATGATCTGTAAATCCAAGCTGTCCCAGGTTTGAATTTCCCTTTTTCAGATATGCATTGATTTCCTTATTATTCGCTACATCCTTATACTTCAAGTTTTTTTACTCTCCCTACGTGTTTCGTGCAGATATTCCCACTCTGCTTATGCTTCTTAGCCATATAGTCAGAGTCTCTTTATTGCGTCCATTGCCAGCGATGATCTCTCGCATTCTTCAGCTGACAATGTGATCTGCCAGCAAAGAGGACTATCCACCATATGTTTCGCCGCATAGCTTAAACCATTTGTCCTTTCATCCAGAAAGGGCCTGTCGATCTGCTGCGGATCTCCCAGCAGTATGATCTTCGTTCCCTGGCCTGCTCTTGTGATAATGCCCTTTACCTGATTTGGTGTCATATTCTGAGCTTCATCAATGATCAGATATGTCTTCGCAATAGACCTTCCTCTGATGAAATTCAATGCTTCCGTCTGAATGATTCCACGTTCAAAAATCTCCGCTATCTTATCACTCAGCTCGTCTTCATCTTCATATCTCTTCTTTTCATCCGAATCAAGGATCTGTTCCAGATTATCGATCACCGGTCTCATCAAAGGTGCTATTTTTTCCTTTTCATCGCCCGGCAGAAATCCTATATCATCGTCAAACTGTGCGTTGGGTCTGCATACGATCACACGGCGATATTCCTGTGCCGGATTGTTATATACCTTTTCCATTCCAACAGCAAGCGAATAAAATGTTTTCGCGGTTCCCGCCATTCCTTTGATGATAACAAGGGGAGCTTCTTTTGCATCTGTCATAAGGGCTTCCTGCATAAAATATTGTCCGACATTTCTCGGTGATATTCCATAGGGCTTGCTTTTTTTGTAAACAAGCTGGACTATCTTTCCTGAGGATACTCTTCCAAGAAGTGTCTTTTTTGTAGACTGATCCGGCTTCAGTATCACAAATTCATTCTCATGAAATTCCGGTATGGTATGATTTCCTTCCTCGTCACTCTGATAAACCTCTTCAAGAGAAATTCCTTTTTTCTTGAACTCCTTGACCTTATCTTCCGGAATGTATACTTCTGTACGACCGGTATACTGTGCATCATCATCTGAGATCTGCTCACGCTCGAAATCCTCTGCCTGAATTCCCATGATCTGTGCCTTCAGACGAAGTACGATATCCTTTGTCACCAGAATAACCTGCTCATCTGTTTCCGCAAGACCTCTGCATACCTTCAGGATCCTGTTATCCGGTTTGTCATCCGGAAGATCCGGCGGCAGCTCTACGTGTACAAAATTTTTTTCAATACGCAGAATACCACCGCCGGAAAGTGCTACTCCCTGTAACAGATCACCCTTCTGCCTGTACCATTCCAGCTTTCGGACTGCGGCTCTTGCATTGATTCCTTTTTCGCCCTCTGCCTTTTTAAGTCCATCCAGTTCTTCCAGCACCACCAGCGGAAGTACCAGATTATTGTCCTCAAAACACTCCAATGCATATGGAGCCTGGATCAGTACATTCGTATCTATCACATAGGTTTTTATCATATATGCATGCGCTCCTTTTCTGACTTCTGTCCCTTTTTCAGAAAATATGGTAGCATGCTTATTTTTTCGGTACTATCTCATTATTATGATTTTTGTATAAAATTATCGTAAAATCTTCTATTCCATGATGAAGCGGAACCTTCCTACAGTGCCTCTTTATACAGTGCCAGGATATCCTCCCGAACGGTTTTCTGAGGATTTATCGCAATGTTTCCGCTTTTCATGGCATCCTCTGTCATCTGTGCAAAATACTCATCCGTAACCCCTGCATCCGATAATTTCGCCGGGATCCCAACCTGTGTATTCAGCTCACGGACTGCCTGCTCCAGCATTCCTTTTGAAAACTCAGACTCACATTTCTTTTCCGTGGAAATATAATTATAAATCTTCTGATATTTTCCGAAGGCTGCCTCTTCGTTATATTTCACGATATACGGAAACAGGATTCCGTTTGCAACACCGTGAGGCACATTGAAAAAAGCACTGACCGGATGGCTCATGGCATGGATATTTCCAAGTCTTGCCCAGGAAAAAGCAATCCCGGCAAACAGAGAGCCTGCCAGCATATCGGAAGCTGCTTCCAGATTGCTGCGGTCTGCCACGTAGGTGCGGATGCTCCGCCCGATCAGCTCCATCGCTTTTTCGCTCATTGCCTCGGAAAATGGAGATGCGTCCAGAGAAACGTAGGATTCCTCTGCGTGGATCAGCGCATCGATCCCGCAGGCAGCCGCCACGGAAGCAGGTGCGGAGGTAAGAAGCAGCGGATCCAGAAGTGCATAAGCCGGGATCAGCTTATAGGAAAATACTGTAAGCTTGTAATTTCGTTTGTGATCGGTAATAACAGAAAAAGCCGTAACCTCTGAACCGGTTCCGGCAGTTGTGGGAATAGCGATCAGTGGGATGATCTCCCCCGGAACCTTGTCCGCACCTTCATATTCTGTGATGCTGCCGCCGTATTTCGCCACAACGCCTACTGCTTTTGCCACATCCATAGGGGAACCGCCGCCAAGAGCAACAATAAAATCCGCCCCGCTTGTCAGGAATGCTTCAGCTGCACGTTCCACAGTCTCCACCGATGGATTTCCTTCTGTATCACAGAAGGTGCTGACTGCAATGCCGGCCTGTGTAAGGATTTCTTCACACTGCCCCACTACGCCAAGTCTGTTCAGTGTGGGGCCGGAAATGATAAAGCCATGTTTTCCGCCAAGCTTCCCGGCTGCCCCGGGAAGCTCCTTTAATACACCTTCACCAAAAAGAATATTCTGCGGTACGGAAAATGTAAATCTTTTCATGCTGTTCGTCTCCTCTGCTTATTCTGAAAGTGCATTTACCGTCTCTTCAATGATGGCAGCCGCCTGATCACAGTCTTCCTCTGTAATGATCAGCGGCGGTACCATACGGATGGTATGTGCTCCGATGGCAGTGATCAGGAGATGTCTGTCAAGACAGCCATGCTTTACATCCACACCGGAAATAGTATCATCAAATTCCACACCTACCAGAAGACCCTGACCACGAACCTCTTTTACATGAGGGATCTTTGCAAGCTTTTCCATAAAATAAGCTCCCATTTTTGCCGCATTGCCAGCCAGATCTCTGTCAAGAAGTTCACCAACCTCGGCCAATGCTGCAGCACAGGAAACCGGATGTCCGCCGAAGGTTGTTCCGTGAGAACCAGGTGTGAAAGCTTTTGCCACTTCCTCTGTAGCACAGATCGCGCCGATCGGCATACCGCCTCCAAGTGCTTTTGCCATGGACACGATATCCGGTTTGATCCCGTAATGCATATAGCTCATCACCTTACCGGTTCTGCACCAGCCTGTCTGAACCTCATCAATAAGAAGGAGCATATCGTTCTCATCACAGAATTCCCGGAGTCCCTTCATAAATTCCATGGTTGCCGGATGGACACCGCCCTCGCCCTGTACAGGCTCTATCATAATGGCAATGGTATTTTCCGTGCAGGCATCTTTGAAAGCCTCAAGATCATTGTACGGTGCATAGGAAAATCCGTAGGTCATGGGACCAAAGCCAACCTGGCATCCGTTTCCCGGCTGTCCGGTGGCGGACATGGCGCCAAAGGTTCTTCCATGGAATCCCATTTTTGCAGTTACGATATGATAACGGTTCGGACCATATTTTTCGATTCCGTATTTTCTTGCCATTTTGATCATGGCCTCATTTGCCTCTGTACCGGAGTTCTGGAAAAAGATCTTATCCATTCCGATGGTTGTGCAGACCTTTTCAGCAAGAAGAGCCTGGGGAATGGTGTACGGATAGTTGAAGGTATGCATCAGTGTCTGCGCCTGGTCTACAACCGCTTTTACTACCTTCTCATTGCAGCTTCCTGCGGAGTTTACTGCGATACCTGCATAAAAATCCAGATATTTTTCGCCCTTCTCATTGTAGATATACTGGTCTTTTGCACTTTCTGCCAGAAAATCCATTCTCTCATAGGTCTCGATCATGTATTTGTTTACTTTTTCCTTGATATCCTCAAATGTCAGTCCTGTTTCTTCCAGCTTCATTTCTTTTCCTCCCCTTTTGTGATCTGTTCTGATAAGATCTGTTCCCGTGTGATCAGACCCTTCATCACCAGATATTCTTCGATCATCTTTACGCATCCTGCAATTCCGACTTTTTCACTGTTCAGCGTCATATCGTAGTTGACGGGATTGGTCCAGTAATTACCTTTTGTATAATATTTATAATAGTCCGCTCTGTACTTATCTGTATTCTCAATGGTGGCTGCTGCCACATCTGAGGATACCTTCATCCTCTGCATGGTCCGCTCCAGACAGAAGGCACGCGGCGCTTCGATATAGATACTTACCACATTTTTTCTGCCCTTTAAGACATAATCCGCACATTTTCCGACAATCACGCAGGATTCCTGATCTGCCAGGTTTCTGATGATCTGTGACTGATACTCAAACAACCGGTCATCGGAAACAAATTTCTCATTTCTTGCAATGTACTGCCTGGATCTGGGCAGCCCTTTAAGGAATCCTGTAAATCCTCCGTTATTCCGGATACGCTCATTGATATCCAGGAAGAGCTTTTCATCCAGTCCGCTCATCTGGCTTGCCAGTGTCAGGATACGGTTTTCATAACAGTGGATCCCAAGATCTTTTGCCAGCATGGAGGCGATTTCCTTTCCGCCGGTTCCAAAACCTCTGGCAAAGGTTACAATAAAATTTTCCATTTTATACTCCTTCCTATCCTGCCAGATAACGGCTCAAAAATTCTCTGGTACGGGCATTTTTAGGATTTTTAAACAGCTCCGCCGGAGGTGCATCCTCCACAATGTAACCCTGATCCATAAAAATCGTCCTAGTGGAAACATCTCTGGCAAATGCCATCTCATGAGTCACAATGATCATGGTAAGGCCTGTGGTCGCCAGCTCCTTCATAACATTTAAAACCTCGCCTACCATCTCCGGGTCCAGTGCTGATGTAGGTTCATCAAAAAGCAGGACCTCCGGATTCATGCAGAGCGATCTTGCAATGGCAACCCTCTGCTTCTGTCCACCGGAAAGCTGTGTTGGATTTGCATTGATAAACGGTGCCATTCCTACCTGCTTCAGATGTGTGATCGCCCTGTCAAAGGCTTCTTCCTTTGACAGATGAAGGACTTTTCTTGTACAGAGCATACAGTTCTGAAGAACAGTCATGTTATTAAAGAGATTAAATGACTGAAATACCATGCCGACCTTTGACCGGTAATCATTGATCTCCTTCTGGACTGCTCCGATCTCTTTTCCATGATAGCGGATCTTTCCGCTGGTCTGGGTTTCCAGCTTGTTGATACAGCGAAGCAGAGTGGATTTTCCGGAACCGGAGGAACCAACGATACAGATGATCTCACCCGGCTCCACGTTGAAATCGATTTTTCGCAGTACCTCATGCTGCCCGAATGCTTTACTTAATTCCTCAACGGATATGATTGCATCACCCATTATTTTTCCCTCCTTACGGATTTTCCATATATTCCACTGCCAGTGCGTAGTTCTCTGTTTTCTTCACCTTCTTTTCAAGGAATGTAAACAGACGGTTGAATACAAAGCAGAGTACAAAATAGATCACTGCAATAACAAGATAGGATTCAAAATATTTATAATAATTTCCGCCTACAGTTTTCGCTGCCATAAACAGCTCCTGAACTGCGATAACATTCAGAACGGAAGTCATTTTCAGATTTGTAAGAAATGTATTTGCCATCTCAGGGATGATGTTTTTGAAGGCCTGTGGAAGTACTACATAGATCATGGTCTTCATAGGTGACATTCCCATGGCCCAGGCGCCTTCTCTCTGTCCCATATCAATGGAACCGATGCCGGCTCTGACAGTTTCTGCCATGTAAGCTCCGGTGTTCAATACCGTTACCATAACACCTGCAAACAATGGTGTAATATTCACATTTGCCTGACGGATACCATAATACAGGACCATTGCCTGAACGATCATTGGCGTATCTCGGAAAACCTCCACATAGATCCTGCAGATTGCCTTTAAGATTTTAAAAATTCCTTTTTTCAGAATGCTGTCGCCTTCATTGATACGGATATCCTGGATGATACCGATGATATAGCCCAGCAGGAAACCAAGAATGGTTCCTGCTACAGCTATATAGAGAGTCAGCCAGGTTCCTTCCAGAAACATACTGGAATATTTTTTTGCCAGAAAGATCATCCATTCCAGGGAATTGGAAGGATCTGTGATTGAAAAGCCTAACATATCTCCACCTCACTTGGACTAGTTCGCTGCCGGCTGCTGTGTCAGAACAGTATCCATCAGCTCATCCATTTTCTCTTTATCGTTCCAGCCGATGTCATCCATAGCACCCTGCAGCTTATCTCTCAGCTCTGTGTCATCTTTTCTTGTTGCGATGCAGACATTGACCATTTCATCATCATCTTTAAAGGTATCCTTCTCATCCAGGTTGATGATCTTCAGATCCTTGTTTGTCAGTGCTGCTGATTCTGCTGTAGGAACATCTACAACGCAGACATCTGCAACTCCGTTGGAGATTGCCATAAAGCACTCTGATGTTGTCTCATAGTTTCCGGACTGCTCTGCACCGTCGATCTGATCCAGAAGCGGTACCCATCCGGTTCCAAGCTGTGTGGTAACCTTACAGCCTGTTCCTGCAAGATCGGAAAGACCTTTGACATCGTCATATTTGCCGCCTGCCTTTACCACGATACAGTTATCTCTGTAATAATATGGTTCTGTAAAAGCATATGATTTTTCTCTTTCTGCCGTTTTTCCCATACCTGCGATGATACAGTCATAATCGCCGGCATCCATGGAGATTCCGATGGAGGACCACTCAACCTTGTGGATCTCCAGCTTCATTCCAAGCTGATCTGCAAGCTTCTGGGCTACTGCCACATCGTAGCCATATGCGTAATAATCACTGTCGTAAATAGGTTCTGCCTTGCTTCCGTCCGGGGTTGTGTCTGTATCCTGGGTCCAGTTGAACGGTGCATATGCACATTCCATACCAACCCTTAACACATCCTTATCGGATTTGTCTGCTGCCCATGTGGAAGCTGCTGTAGATGCTAACATTGCTGCGGAAATAATACCTGTGATCACCATTTTGCCTAAAAGATTTTTTTTCATATTCGTTTCCTCCTCTTCTACATAGCTGGCACAAAACATATTTAACTGGTCGACCTGAACGTTTTCGCCTGTAAACAAAAAGGGCGCTGAAAGAAATTTTTTATTTCCTTCAACGCCTTCGTTGTTTGATAGACTTCATTATACTCAGAAGAAGCCTTTCGTCAACTTTTATTTTGCACAAACAAACTATTCATTTTGCACAGTGTTGTAAATATATGAACCTGCTCTTCAGGAAAACATCAGCTGTTTGATCAGGATACAGTTTATCATATCCAGATATTCCATATAGTCATCCAGCTCAAAATCTATCAGCTCCTGGATCTTATTCATCCGGTACTGCAAGGAATTTCTGTGGATAAAAAGTTCCTTCGCCGTTTTTCCGACGCTGAACCCGTTCATGTAATAGGCAAGCAGGGTATCCAGAAGAAACGTTCCGTTGGCATGATCATATTCCTCCAGCTTTCCCAGCCGTTCATTGCAGTAATTCAGGATCTCATCATGGTTGTCGTTATTGAACAGATACTGATAGATTCCCATGGCTGTTGCACTTAAGACTTTCTTGTGCTTGGGATTTGGAAGTATGTCTTTTTTGGGGATCAGACGCTTTGCCTCCTGATAGCTGGTGCCGAAATCTGCCGGATTGGTGTAGATACCGCCCAGGATACAGGTGCTTCGGATGGTTCCGTGAAACTGCGGACTGGCATCGATCTTCTGCAGAACCTTCTCCAGCTCATGTTCAATGCTTTTGTCTTTTTTTGCCTCAAAAAGAAGAACAAACTTGTTAAGAAACCTGAGGAACATGGGCTTTCCTTCCATTTCCATAACTTCCTGGTTCAGATAATTGGCATAATATTCATAGATATGTTCATCCTGTTCCAGATTGATGCCGTACTTCCGGTCAGCCACAATGATCCCTACTCTGCAGGGTGTGGTAAAGTTGATCCCGAACTGCTGGGAGATTTTTTCGATATAGCGATCATTAATATCATAGCCAAACAAAAGATTGTAAAGATAATCTCCCATCCGTTTATTCTGCATTTCATATTCCAGGATGATCTTTCCCACACTCTGGGCAATATCCACAAAAGAAGCTCCTTCCCACCGGATGTAAAACAGCGGAAGCTTCAGTTCATTTGCTTTGTCGATCATCTCCTTCGGGACGGGCTCCTTGTCATCGGTGATAGAGATCCCAAAGCCGGAAATTCCAAGCCCATACAGTTCTTCCATGGCTTTCTGTGCTTCTTCCAGGTCAAACCGGACATAGTCCACCACACACAGGGCAAAATTCCCCTGGTTCATATGCTCCTCAAAAGGCCGGGTCTGCACCATATAGGTCCATGTGACAGGTCTTGTGAGACCTTTTTCCCCGGCGATCAGTTCCACTCCGTCCAGCTGCAGTTCCAGTATATCCTGACAGGTGATCATATGCATCAACTCCTTATTTTTGCAGTATTTCACACACTCGCATCCATAAACAGGCAAAACAATATCTGATTTTCTCATCCTTCCGTTATCCTAGCAGAAATATCTGATTCCGGCAACTCATAAAAAAACCTGGAAGAACTCAGCCACAGGCACATTATTTCTTCCAGGTTTTTCTGTTTTCAGATTCTCAGTCAGCTGTTTTTGATCCGGCAGCCGGCACAGCTCTGCATCCAGTTACATTCAGATTTATTCTGCCTGTGGTTTGCGTACCTGTGCTGTACCCTTCTTTGCTCCGACAGATTTTTCAGCATGCTCTTTCACAAGATTTCGTCCAAGCAAAGTCAGGCATACAAATGCGATCACTGCAAAAACAGCTCCGATCCCAAATACCACGTTCATCTCATAACCATTGCTGCTCACCAGACCGGAGATCGCCGGTGCGCCAAAGGTTGCGAATACGATACCGAACATAACAAATCCATAATTTTCTCCGGTGTGTTTCATTCCGAAAATGGAGCTTGTCAGAGATGGAAAGCTTCCCATGATGCCGCCATAGCAGCCGTACATCAGCACAACGGCAACCGTTACTGCCAGGGATCTTGATACAGCGAGAACTCCCATAGCGATCACTGCCACGATCAGCACTCCTTTGATGCAGACAATCCTGCCCACTTTATCTGCCAGTGTGGGAAGCACCAGTCTTGCTCCTGCATTGACAATGGATCCAAGCATAACGGCACTGACTGCCACTGCAGACGGGATTCCAAGGTCGATCTGGTAGGTCTGGGATACCGGTGAAACCATAAAATAAGAAATCAGTCCAAAGAACATGGTCGCAAGAAGAAGATAAAAATTCTTTGTTCTCATCATCTCTCCGGATGTATACTGCTTCATCTCCGGTGTCCCGGACTTTTCCGCAGAGCCACCTGCGTTCACCAGACTCTTATCGGGTGCCTGAAAAAAGATACCGCACAGGATCCAGGAAATCGTGATGGCCACGCCAACGATCAGAAGGGTTTTCTGCACACCTTCCGCTTCCAGCAGCTTTCGACTCAGCGGTGCCAGGAAAAATCCACAAAGTCCGTTGGCAGTTACCACAACGCCGGAAGCAAATCCGGTACGGTCCGGAAACCATCTTTGTACTGTTGCCAGGATCACCGTATAGATCATTCCCTGACCAAATCCCTGCATCACTCCATAGGAGAGATACATAGGAAGCGGTGTGGGAACGATCAGAAATGCGGATGCCAGGATTCCTGCTGCAAAGATCCCGCCTCCGATCCATACAATCGTCTTTTCCTTAAAGCGGTTCTGCATCCTTCCGCCTACGATATTTCCGAATACAAAGGTGCTCAGTGCCAGATAAAAGCACATGGATGCCTGTCCCTGGCTCCAGCCTGCCTGCTCCATCACATAAGGCTGGTAAATAGACCATACATGGGGATATCCTGTAAAAAAGATCGCGAAAGCTCCGAATATCATAGTCAGCAGACGCTGTTTTTTCTGTGTTCCTGTCATAATTTCCTCCTCTGAAAAAGATTTCCGGCCTGCTCTGTACTCTCTGCCCACAGAATGCAGCCTGTTTCTGTACACACGATCTGCACGTTTTCCTGCACATTAGCTTCACTTATCTTTGATATTCTTTTGTTTGCGTGCTATTTTCTTTTATTTGCGTGTCAAATGCGTGTTAATTATGTTGTGTGTATGTTATCACACGCAGTCTTATTATGCAATATAAATTTACAGCTTTTTCTTTTTTCTCATTTTTATCCAAAGTTTACGGTTATTTCTTTGTATATTATTCACAACGGCGTTGTTTTATGCACGCATGTGCACGCGTTAATTCTTGTATGAAATCCTTATTTCATCTAATATATTTCAAATTTTGATCCTTTTCCCGCAGCAAAAAGCACGCATTTTAAGCAGGCGTGCTTTTCCGTTTTTTTATCTCTTTTTCACTTTATCTGTTCACAGTCTCATAACTGTCCCTTAAAAAATTATCTATATTGGATATTTTTAAATACACAAGTAAGTTTTATAATCTGGAACCAACAGAAATCAAACACAAAATCAATGATTACGGAGGAAAAGATCATGTCTGCAACAAATGAAAGATATAAACTGAACAAAGAACTGGCACAGATGTTAAAGGGCGGTGTGATCATGGATGTCACAACACCTGAGCAGGCAAAAATTGCCGAGGCTGCCGGTGCCTGTGCGGTTATGGCCCTGGAGCGTATTCCTGCCGATATCCGTGCAGCAGGCGGTGTTTCCCGAATGAGTGACCCGAAAATGATCGAAGGGATCCAGAACGCAGTTTCCATTCCTGTTATGGCCAAATGCCGTATCGGACATTTTGTGGAAGCACAGGTACTGGAAGCCATTGAGATCGACTATATTGATGAAAGTGAAGTTCTTTCTCCTGCTGATGATGTTTATCATATTAATAAAAGAGAATTCAAAGTTCCTTTTGTATGCGGTGCAAAAGATCTTGGAGAGGCACTCCGCCGCATCAATGAAGGTGCTTCCATGATCCGTACAAAGGGTGAGCCCGGAACCGGTGATATCGTTCAGGCAGTCCGCCATATGCGAAAAATGAACAGCGAGATCGCAAAGCTTACCAGTATGCGTGAAGATGAACTTTTTGAGGCTGCAAAAACTCTCCAGGTTCCTTATGAACTGGTATCCTATGTACATGACAACGGCAGACTTCCGGTTGTAAACTTTGCTGCCGGCGGCGTTGCCACTCCTGCAGATGCCGCTCTTATGATGCAGCTTGGCGCCGAAGGTGTCTTCGTCGGTTCCGGTATCTTTAAATCCGGAAATCCGGCAAAAAGAGCTGCTTCCATCGTAAAAGCAGTTACCAACTACACCGATGCCAGACTGATCGCAGAGCTTTCCAGAGATCTTGGCGAAGCTATGGTCGGGATCAATGAACAGGAAATCGCCTTACTGATGGCAGAAAGAGGCAAATAATGACAATTGCGGTACTGGCTTTACAGGGTGCTTTTGCAGAGCACGAAAAGGTTCTTGATCGCCTCAGCGTTTCTCATATCGAGCTGCGCCAGGCAGGTGATCTTAAAAAGCCCTTCGACGCTCTGATCCTTCCGGGCGGGGAAAGCACTGTTCAGAGCAAGCTATTAAAAGAGCTTGATATGTTTGAGCCCCTGAAAAAAAGAATCGAAAACGGAATGCCCGTTCTGGCTACCTGTGCCGGACTGATCCTTCTGGCTTCTGAGATCGAAGGACAGGACAGCTGTCATTTTGGCACCATTCCCATGTGTGTGCGCAGAAATGCCTACGGAAGACAGCTTGGAAGCTTTCATACGGAAGAAACGGTTAAATCTGTGGGCAAAGTTCCCATGACCTTTATCCGTGCGCCTTATGTGTCTGACGTCCACGATGATACAAGGGTTCTGGCTTCTGTCGAAGACCGGATCGTTGGCGTACAGTACAATGATCAGCTGGCCTTTGCTTTTCACCCGGAACTGGATGAAGACACCCGGATCCATGAAAGATTTCTGGAGATCGTCCGGGATTCCTGCAGCTGAAACTCCGGGATAACAGCCTCTTTTCATCACATGAAATTGTTTTCTGAAAACGAATGCCACCAGGCACACCTGTAAAAAGATGTAAAAATCCGGGAACACAGAGTAATATGAACTGTGTTCCCGGATTTTCTGATATTTTCTGAGCTTTATTTCTCAGCTTATTTGATTGTCTTCAGCTCATACTCCCTGGTTCCCAGACCGATCTTTTCTGCCTGATCCAGAGTTGCCTTCCACTCAATATTCGGATTGGAATCCTTAAAGTGGTCATGATGACAGTGCCATCCCGGCTCTGCCAGATGCTCTCCAAGCTGGCTGTTGGCGATCGGTGTTGCCTTCAGACAGGCATCTGCACAGGCCTGATCCAGTGCAACCGGGTCAAAGCTTGCGAACATTCCGATATCCGGAAGGATCGGCGCATCATTTTCACCATGGCAGTCACAGTTAGGGCTGATATCCTGTACCAGTGCAATATGGAAATGAGGACGTCCGTGACAGACAGCCTGTGCATACTCTGCCATCTTGCGGTCAAGAAGCTCGTTTGCACTGCTATTCGGATTGTATACGGCATCATAGCTGCAGGCGCCGATACAGCGGCCACAGCCTTTGCATTTATCGTAATCGATAACTGCTTTCTTGTTTACATATGTGATCGCATCACTTCCGCACTCTTTCGCACAGCGGCGGCAGCCACGACAGACATCTTCATGGATGGCCGGCTTTCCGCTGGCATGCTGCTGCATTTTTCCGGCACGGCTTCCGCAGCCCATACCGATATTCTTCAGGGCGCCGCCAAAGCCGGTTGCCTCATGTCCCTTGAAATGGCTGAGACTGATAAAAATATCTGCATCCATGATAGCATGTCCGATCAGGGCAGTTTTGCAGTATTCTCCGTTTACTACCGGAACTTCTACTTCATCGGTTCCTCGAACTCCGTCACCGATGATGATCTGACATCCGGTTGTGATCGTGTTAAATCCGTTAAGATTTGCACAGTCCAGATGCTCCAGTGCATTCTTTCTGCTTCCCGGATAAAGAGTATTACAATCTGTCAGGAACGGCATTCCGCCCTGCTCCTTACAGAGATCTGCGACTACCTTTGCATAGTTCGGACGAAGGAATGCCATATTTCCAAGCTCTCCGAAATGCATCTTGATGGCTACGAATTTTCCATCCATATCGATATCTTTGATTCCTGCGGCAACGCAGAGTTTTTTCAGTTTGTCCAGCTGGCTGGTTCCCACCGGACATCGAAAATCAGTGAAATAAACTGTTGATTTCTCCATTCTGGTTTCCCTCCTGTTTGATCATTTCAAAATAAATTTACCCTTTTCCTGACAATATGTCCAGTTTTTACACAAAAAATATATAAAAAATGCGCTACGCTACTCTCGAAAAAGGATCTGCGAAAAATACCGGAACTTTCCATCATTGGTCCAGCACTGCATTCCCACAGCATCTGCCATCTTCTGCGCATCTACACAGTAGGCAGACATACAGGAATTATGCTTGTACGGCCCGGCGCTCATGATCAGAAGATCTGTTTTTCCGCACTCTTTCATCTTCTCTGCGAACTGCTCTGTCAGCTTATTATGTGCAAGCTTGGCTTTTCTGTAATCCATGAGTCTGTCCTGTGTCGTCTGGAGCACCAGTGTGTTCTCATAGCCCAGGGCACGTTCCTTCATTTCTTCCACGGTTCCGCTTTCCGGTGGACATGCAGGATTTTTATCATAATTGCCACAGGCATTTTCTTCACAGAAAACACGGTATTCCGGCACAAACACCAGCTTATCGGTTTTCATGACCGCAGCATCGGAAAAGCCAAGCTTCTTTGCTTCTTCAATAAAATCCATTTTTCTCTCTCCTGTGTTTTTTCTTTTATAGTGCCACATTTTATTTGTATTTACAAGCACAGACTTTCACTCTGCTGCCAGGCGGATAAACTCCTCCATCTCTCTCGTCTTAAACTTATTCTTATGGTAAAAAATCTGCCGGTACATGGATATCTCCACATCCTCCACATGTAAAAGGGCAATTCTTCCTTTCCGGATATCTCGCTCCACAGCCAGATAGGGAAGGAAGGAAAGTCCGTGATTCTTTTCCAGCATGCGGATGATAAAGGCGGTATCACTGATCTCCAGCACCGGTGACAGAGCCTGCTTCTTAAGCGCCAGCTGCTGATCCAGGGCCTGCCGGTAATTGGCATTCTTTTCCGTGAGAAAAAAAGGCTCTTCCAGGATATCCCCCATCTTCAGCGTCTTTCCGGCAAATTCCGAATCTGCGGAGGCCACAAATACCACAGGTTCAGCTTTCTCCATTACTTTGATCCAGTTCTGGTCCCACCTTGGAGTGTCCAGTATGTAAATAAGATCAAGCCCGTTATGCTCCATCATCCGTATCAGCTGTTCCGGTGTATCAATAGTCACCTGCAGGCTGACCTTCGGGTGAAGCTGGCGGAATTTACTCAGGACCGAAGGGAGCTTGGCAGTACACAGGGATTCGATCGTCCCGATATGCAATGGATTTTTCAGTTCTGCATCATCATTCATTGACTTTTTTGCTTTATTTACATCATATAAGATCCTGCTTGCATGCTCCATAAACTCTTTTCCGGACGGAGTAAGCACCACACGCTTTCCTGTTCTGTCAAAAAGTCTTGTTTCCAGCTCATTTTCCAGAAGACGGATCTGGACAGTGATCGCTGACTGGGTGTATCCCAGAACCTCTGCTGCCCTTGAAAAGCTCTGAAGCTGTGCTACATGTACAAACGTCTCCAACTGACGGATTTCCATGATTTTCTCCCTTTTACTATGAAATTTTTTCATCGTGATGATGAAATCTGTGAATTTGCCTTATTTTTATGTCAATGTTACAATACAATCACGAGGACGTCAATCGTATTTTTGTGCAAAATGAATAAATTCATACTTAGGAGGAAAGAATCCAAATGGAAAAGAAAAAAATCAAGATCGGACTTGTGCCGAAGCTGATCATTGCCATCATCGTAGGTATCCTGTTCGGCCAGTTCCTTCCGGAAGGCTTCTGTCGCTTTGTTGTAACCCTTTCCGGATTTTTCAGTACCTTTCTGAAATTCGTCATCCCGCTGATGATCCTTGCCTATGTGACCATGGGTATTGCGGATCTTTCACAGGGTGCAGGGAAGCTTCTCCTGATCACAGTGGCTCTGGCTTATGGCTCCACTCTAATCGCAGGTTCCGCATCCTATCTGGTATCATCCAGCCTGTTCCCGCACTTTATGAGTGAAGGTGCACTGGATCAGATCGCAGCTACCGCAGACGCATCCCTGACACCGTTTTTCTCCATCACACTGGAGCCGGTCATGGATACTCTTTCTGCTGTTGCCCTTGCCTTTGTCATGGGACTGTGCCTCTCTTCCATGCGTGGAAAAGAAATGGGAAACAGCCTTTATAACGGAATGAGTGACTTTTCCAAGATCATTGACAAAGTCCTTCATACCATTATCATCCCGCTGCTTCCGCTTTACATCTGCGGAACCTTCACAGATATGACTATTTCCGGAAAAACCTTTGCCATCTTAAGCATCCTCTGGAAAGTATTCCTTGTTGTTATCATCATGCACCTGATCTGCATTACGATCCAGTTTGTGATCGCAGGTACTGTCAGCAAAAAGAATCCTTTCACTCTGATCAAAAATCAGATCCCGGGATACACAACTGCTCTGGGAACCCAGTCTTCCGCAGCTACCATCCCGGTCAATCTGGAATGTGCCAAAAAGGACGGCGTGTGCGAGCAGATCCGCAACTTCGTAGTACCGCTCTGTGCAAACATCCACATGGCCGGTTCCATGATCACCATCACAGCCTGTGCTACTGCAGTCTGCCTTATGAACCAGCTGCCCATCAGTCTTGGGATCATCGTTCCGTTCATCATGACTCTCGGTGTTGCCATGGTTGCATCTCCCGGTGCTCCCGGTGGTTCCATCATGACTGCCCTTCCATTCCTTTACATGGTATTCGGAGCGGAAGCCGGTGATCCGGACGGTGCCATCTGTGCTATCATGGTTGCCCTTTACATTACCCAGGATTCCTTCGGAACTGCCTGCAATGTATCCGGTGACAACGCCATCGGCGTGATCGTTGACACCATTTATAAGAAATTTATTGCAAAAACACCACAGGAGAATTAAGCAAAATGTCTTTTATCAGTGTATTTGACGTTATGGGTCCCAACATGATCGGTCCTTCCAGTTCTCATACCGCAGGGGCTGCGCGTATTGCTTTCCTTGCCCAGAAGATGATCACGCCGCCCCTGAAAAAAGTAGAATTCATCCTTTATGGTTCCTTCGCCAGAACATACAAAGGACACGGTACAGACCGTGCCCTCCTTGGCGGGATCATGGGCTTTTCCACAGATGACATGCGTATACGGAATTCTTTTGATATTGCCAGGGAACAGGGGATCGACTTTTCCTTTACTCCAAATGAAGCGGAAACCGATGTCCATCCCAACACTGTAGATATCCATATGGTCAATGAACAGGGACAGGAAATGACAGTTCGGGGGGAATCGCTGGGCGGCGGCAAGGTCCGCATTGTGGAGATCAACCACGTGAAAGTGGATTTCACCGGCGAATACAGTGCCATCATCGTGATCCATCAGGATACTCCCGGTGTTGTGGCCTACATCACCAGATGCTTAAGTGAACGTAACATTAACATTGCCTTCATGCGCCTCTTCCGTGAATCCAAAGGAACCACAGCCTATACGATCGTGGAATCCGATGGTCATCTCCCGGAAGATATCGTAGAAAGCATTCACCGGAACACCAACATCCATGATGTCATGGTTGTTCAGATGTAGGGAAAAGGAGGATGTGTTTTATGGATTTCAAAAATGCCAAGGAACTTCTTGCTCTCTGCCAGGAAAAAAAGCTTCCGATTTCCGAAGTAATGCGCCAGCGTGAGATCCTTCTCGGTGAAACCACTGCTGAAATCGTGGACCAGCGCATGGACCGTGTTCTGGAGATCATGAAGGACGCTGCTTTTTCCCCCATCAAAGATCCGGTGATATCTATGGGCGGACTGATCGGCGGTGAAGCCCGAAAGCTCTGCGAATTTCATAACCTGGGAAAAAGCCTGTGCGGAAATGTTCTCGGAAAGGGGATCACCTACGCTATGGCAACCCTTGAGACCAACGCTTCCATGGGACTTATCGTTGCCTCTCCTACTGCCGGCAGTGCCGGGATCGTTCCCGGAATGATGCTTGCTCTTCAGGAGGTCTATGGCTTTTCCGATAAAAAAATCCGCCAGGCATTATTTAATGCAGGCGCGATCGGCTATCTTGCCATGCGTAATGCAACAGTTGCCGGTGCGGTTGGCGGATGTCAGGCTGAGGTCGGAATCGCTTCTGCAATGGCTGCTTCTGCTGCTGTGGAACTTCTTGGCGGTACACCTCTTCAGTGTACTTATGCTGCTTCCACGGTTCTTATGAACATGCTTGGACTTGTGTGCGACCCGGTAGGCGGCCTGGTGGAATATCCCTGCCAGAACCGTAACGCAGCCGGTGTTTCCAATGCCCTAATCGCAGCGGAAATGTCACTGGCCGGTATCCCCCAGTTCATCCCGCTGGATGAGATGATCGATGCCATGTATACTGTGGGCAAAAAACTTCCTGCAGAGCTTCGTGAAACTGCTCTCGGCGGTTGTGCAGCCACACCGTCCGCCTGTGAAAAGTGTCATCTTTGCAGTTGAAATGCAACTATGGCAGAGAAAAAGCAGTTGGATATCTTATGCCCCATTTGTTGCACAGCTCTATATTGAATAATAACTTCATAGTTTGCTCAGTCAGATAATAAAACGGAGAATTCCTTAAATTTTTCTTTCGGGAATTCTCCGTTTTCTTTTTTATAAATTCTTTAGGTTAGAATCGATGATGGAGTAAACGAAAAAGCAGTTTTGACAT
>NZ_JANGAA010000034.1:0-20061 GCF_024461705.1 Blautia sp. DFI.9.10 | reverse complement strand
ATGTAAAGAAATTTTCGAGAATCGTATGTGTTTCACTGTTTAGTTATCAAGGTTTTTTGTGTCTGTCTCTCAGACAGCTCGTTTATTTTATCTCATCTCAATTCGTTTGTCAAGTACTTTTTTCAACTTTTTTCAAACTCTTTTTTGATGATTTCCTGTCTCGCTGACAGCTTGTTTACTTTATCACATCCGCAAGCGTTTGTCAACAAGTTTTTTATTTTTTTGAAAAATTTATTTTTTTTCAAAAAAATAACGGAGAAGGAGGGATTTGAACCCTCGCGCCGCGTTAGCGACCTATACCCTTAGCAGGGGCACCTCTTCGGCCTCTTGAGTACTTCTCCAGACTCCGAACTTATAATTTCTTATTAAATTGGAGTGCATTTCTTCTGTGTTTTCATCCGAAACGCATGGTTAATTATAGCGGAATACACTATTGTTTGTCAACACCTTTTTTTATTTTTTTACATTAATTTTATTGTATTGCGATAGATTGGGGATAACAAAGGATGTATACTATTGTTTATTGCCTACAGGATTTTTCTCCTTTCCGGCCTGAATGCACAGCCGAGGCTCAGGATACTGTCTGGCTCTGCCTCTGCAGGAGGGGTGCGCTTCTTAGACGGCGGGAATCTGCGTTGCTGGAAAAAATCCAGCTGTTTGAGCGATGCAGGAGCGAGTTCTGGATTTTTTTCAGCGGTTTTAGCAGATTTCCGGCGTCTTAGAAGCCAGCCCCCGACGAAGCCGCAGACCGGACAGTATCCTGAGCCTCGGCGTCCGTTCCGTCTCATTGACATAATCTGATATAATCTTTCACTCAGACAACCACTCACAATCACAACCTGTCCCTCACCCGATCAACTTCAAACGTATAATCCAATCCACATCCGCCACCCAATCCGGTAAGGTCAAATCCGGTCAGATCAGATCATCCAGAAATTATCCGTGCAGACAATCCTCCTGTAAGTCTCAAACTTAAACCACTTATTATGAAACTCCGACTTATTATCAGCAGCCTCAAACTCCCTCAAAAACATCTGATAATCATCATTACTGCGGATCTCCAGGGCAAAACCTCTCTCATCCACAACAGGAAGCCCCATAAACACATACTCCTCCAGCGGAATAATATCCTGCACCCTCTTATCACGAATCAGAACAGCCGCGCTATCCTCCAGAGAAACAATATCAAAATAGCCCGGATACTCAAAGCTGTCACCCTCAACAGGCACCACATCCCCTACATGATAAGTCTTAACCTCTTTATCCGCCTTGGAAAGCAGCGCATTCTCAAGGTTAAAATAAAACTCCTCAAAAACATAACCGCCAACCTTCACATCATCCTTCTGGAAATAAGGCTTCTCCCCCTCAGTATCAACCGCTTCCACAACACCACATGCAGAAGTCATATGACTCACACGGTCGATCAGGATCAGCTCACCAAGAGTCTTATTCCTCTTAAACTCATCCAGCACAACCTTATCCGAAAGACCGATTTTGCAAAGAGCGATCTCATTCTTCTCGATCGTATCCGCATGCAGATGCTCCCCGGTATTCACATCCGTCTTAAACTCGATACTTTTAACCACACCAGAAATCTTCTTCGTACCAACCTTCACAAGATACTCCTTGCCCACTTCAAGCCTGGAATCATCCATCCAGAGAAGAGTAGCCTCGAAACCTTTAGCCACCGGAATCTCATTATTATTGGTAAGAACACAACCACGGCTGACATCCACTTCTTTATCCAACTGGATCGTAACAGCCTGACCAGCAACAGCCTCCTCACGGTTGTCACTGCCCACCAGGATCGTCTTAACAGCCGCTGTCTCGTTGCTTGGGAGCGTTGTGATGATATCGCCTACATGAACCCGGCCACTCTCGATCTGGCCCTGGAAACCGCGAAATTCATAATTTGGACGAGAAACACGCTGAACAGGCAGATAAAATTCGCTGACATTCTCAGCCTCTGAAACATCCACAGTCTCAAGATGCTCCAGAAGAGCTTTCCCCGTATACCAGGGCATATTCGGAGACTTCTTCGTTACGTTATCACCCTCTGTAGCACTGACAGGAATGATCACAACATCCTGAAGCCCCAGAGTCTCAGAAAGCTCATTGATATCCTTTACGATCTCATTAAAACGGCTCTCACTGTAATCAACAAGATCCATTTTGTTAACAGCAAATACAAAATGATGGATACCCATCAGAGCGCAGATACGTGCATGACGCCTTGTCTGCACCAGAACCCCCTGCTTCGCATCCACAAGAATAATGGAAAGCTGAGCAAAGGAAGCTCCAACCGCCATGTTCCTTGTATACTCCTCATGTCCGGGAGTATCCGCAACGATAAAGCTTCTTTTATCGGTTGTAAAATAACGATACGCAACATCAATGGTGATTCCCTGCTCACGTTCTGCCATCAGGCCATCCAGAAGAAGAGAATAATCAATGGCACCACCTCTGGAACCTACCTTGCTGTCCAGAAGAAGGGCTTTTTCCTGGTCCGCATATAAAAGCTTGGAATCATAAAGAATATGACCGATCAGTGTAGATTTTCCATCATCTACACTTCCGCAAGTGATAAATTTCAGTAATCCGCTCATCCTAGAAGTACCCCTCTCTCTTTCTTTTTTCCATACTTGCAGCTCCGCCGTCGGAATCAATAACACGTGTGGTTCTCTCAGATTCCACAGAGCTTAAGGTCTCGTCAATGATCTCGTCCAGTGTCTCCGCGTCAGACTCGATACCACCTGTCAGAGGATAGCATCCAAGAGTACGGAAACGGACCTTTTTCATCTGCGGCTCCTCACCCGGGTTCAGGCGCATTCTGTCGTCATCCACCATGATAATGTTGCCGTCTCTGTATACAACCGGACGCTCTTTTGCAAAATAAAGAGGAACGATCGGGATATTTTCTCTCTTAATATACTGCCAGATATCCGTCTCAGTCCAGTTGGAAATCGGGAAAACACGGATGCTTTCGCCTTTATTGATCTCCGTATTATAAAGCTTCCACATCTCCGGACGCTGGTTCTTCGGATCCCAGGCCTGCTCTGCATTACGGAAGGAGAAGATACGCTCTTTTGCACGGCTTTTCTCCTCGTCACGACGACCGCCGCCAAAAGCAGCTGTGAAACCATATTTCTTAAGAGCCTGCTTCAGTGCTTGCGTTTTCATGATATCTGTGTATGCGGAACCGCTGTCAAAAGGATTGATACCCTGCTTCAAACCATCCTGATTAATGTACTCAAGCATTTCGATTCCCAGATCTTTCGCGGTTTTGTCACGGAACTCGATCATCTCTTTAAATTTCCATGTTGTATTTACGTGAAGAAACGGAAATGGCGGTTTCTCCGGATAAAAAGCCTTCATTGCAAGATGAAGCATTACAGAACTGTCTTTTCCTATAGAATAAAGCATTACCGGCTTCTCGCACTCTGCTGCAACTTCACGGATGATATAAATTGCCTCTGCTTCCAGCTCATCCAAATGTGATAATCCACTCATATCTGATCTCATCCTCCTGTTCCGGCCGCCAGAACCGGCAGCACTTATCTTCTGGTCTAATATTTATTCGAATTCCGTCGATCCACATCGATCACGGATGTAGAACCGTCCGTTTTTGTAATGATCCAATGAAGGATATCCCCTTCGCTTTTTACATTCATGATACTTCCGTTCCCGCCGATATCCGCACCAAGGAAAAAGTCGATGGCACCGGCTTTACATTCCTTTACACAGGAAACGCAGCCCCAGCAGTTTTTCGGATATTTCATCACGGCTTTTTTGTCTTCCATGACGATCAGGGTTCCCGGACATACTTCACTGCATTTTCTGCAGCCAACACATTTTTTCTGATCAATTCGTATGCTCATATGTGTCCTCCTTTACAATGTCGCGAAAAATCATCCTGATCTCGCCGTTTTCCAGTTTCGAATTTACATATTTATAAAATTTCTCATCTGTTTCCGGATGATCCAGATTTTCGTTAAAAGAATGCCATCTGGTCTCTTTGCGGTTTTTCAGATGAGCGATCAGTGAACGGCACACAATGAGACGCTCACGAAGTTCGTATGCAAACATCAGCTCATGCATATCTGCTGCCGCTGTTTTTTCGGCAAGAGCCTGAAGCTGAAGGATTTTTTCATCTGCAAGAGCAAGCTGCTTCTCATTAAACTGATAATTAGAAGCAATTCCTCCCGCATATTCATCCATGACTTTCTGCATAGCCTCTTCCAGCTCTTCCACGGAAAATGCCGGTGCGTCTTCATTTCGGAACTTTTCGTACTGAGAAAGAATTTCCCCTTCCTGAACCTTAATCTCTGTCTCAGTCTGAATATCTGCTTCCTTCAAAGTTCCGGCCTTAAACTGTTTCACCATATCCAATGCTGCAAGCTTTCCTTCTGCAAGAGCTCCTGTTACATATTTCTGCGGACATCCACCTGCAACATCACCAGCTGCATAAAGACCTTTCACCGTGGTCTCACGGCCTGTATTTACCCAGTAGCCGCTGGCTGTATGACCGCCTACGATATACGGCTCTGTTCCCTGGATCTCCACATCCTGCTCGCTGGGGCTCTTTCCGCTTTCGATCCATTTCAGAGTCTGGCTCGGTGCCATGTTGAGATAAGCCTTCAGAAGATCTTCATCCTGTTCCTTCGTGATCCCTGTAGTCTTCAGGTAACACGGGCCATGGCCAAGCTGGTTTTCCCGGACTGTTCCGTAAACTCGCTCGCTTGTGGTCAGTCCGTATTTTGTCTCATAGATCTCGCCAGCTGCATTGATCTGTTTTGCGCCGATACCCTGTGCGATGGTTCCCGTAGGAGCAATGGTATCCTTGCAGCGAAGTGCGATAAAACGCATCTCAAAGGACGTCATCTCCGCACCTGCCAGGATTCCCATTGCATATCCGGCACCTGTGTTAAACGGCGGATACCACATCTTATGTCTGGAAAATCCCGGATTGTTCGGCTTATAAAGTCCGGCCGCTCCGCCTGTTGCAGCAAGAACTGCCTTTGCCCGGATAATGTATGCGGTTTCTTCCATAATAGAGAAACCAACCGCTCCGTAAACCTGTCCGTCTTTTACAAGAAGGTCTGTGATATTTACATAATTCAGAACGTCTACGTTCTCAGCTTTATGAACTGCATTAGCAAGAAGTGGTTTAAAATTTTCACCGTTGATCTTGATGTTACGATTTCCTCTGGCTACATAATCACCATTTTCATCCTTCAGGATCACAAGCCCAAGCTTTTCCATCTTTGCAGTAACTTCGTTGAAATTCTCCGCTGCTGTAAGAAGAAGGTCCTGCCTTACGATCCCGGCGGCATCCTTTGTTGCATAATCTACATAATCCTGCGGCTTGCGGCCTTTTACAATGTAGGCATTGATTGCATTAACACCTGCTGCCAGACAGCCGCTTCGTCTGATATTTGCTTTTTCTGCGATCAGTACCCTGCCGGCTTTCTGTTCTGAGAGAACCAGCGCCGCATAGCAGCCTGCGGTACCTCCGCCTATGATCAGCACATCTGTTGTAATTTCCTTTGTGTTTAATCTGTTTTTCATACTCATCACTCTGTTATCTGAAGCTCATGTACAGTTACATTTTTCTCTTTATCTACGCCAAAGGCCTTCAACACCGGATTTTCTGCATCCATAAGAGAGAGAATCAGATATTCGATGTTCGGGTCAAATGCAAGTCGTTTATCTTCTTCGGAAGGCCTTGACGGAGACTCCGGATGAGAATGAAAGTTTCCGATCATCTGATATCCGTTCTGACGGATATCCTTGATCGCGCTCAGCTGTTCCTTCGGGTCCATGGAAAAGTGTTCGTTGCTTTCATCGATATTTGTCAGCAGATACACCTTCTCGATGGTTTTTACATCGTCCTCAATGGTCCCGCCCAGAAGGCCGCAGGACTCATTGGGAAGTCCTTTTCTGCAGTGGTCTAATATTTTCTCGTAATCTTCTTTTTTTAATTTCAGCATTTCTTCGCAGCCTCCAATGGGTTTCTATACTTATTTATACTGCCTGCACCAGCAGACACTTTTGCCTTCTATATTATCAGTGCTTCAGCTCACACACAGCCTGCTCATAATCGATCAGTTCTGTAATCGTCGGATCATCGCCGCATACCGGGCAATGATGATTCTTCGGAAGCTTCACGGTACGGAATGTCATCTTCAGCGCATCGTAGGTAAGAAGTCTTCCTGTAAGAAGATCACCCTGTCCGATGATGTACTTGATGGCTTCCATTGCCTGAAGGCTTCCGATCACTCCGCCCATGGCTCCGATCACGCCAGCCTGCTTACAGGTCGGTACGGCATCCTTTGGCGGCGGGCTCTGGAACGCACATCTGTAGCATGGGCCCTGTCCCGGAACGTAAGTCATCAGCTGTCCCTGGAAACGGATGATCCCTGCATGTGAAAACGGTTTCTCGGCCATTACACAGGCATCGTTGATCAGGAATTTTGCAGGAAAGTTGTCTGTTCCGTCAAGAATGAAATCGTAATCTTTGATCAGATCCATGATGTTGCTGGAATCTACAAAGGTATGATATGTATTTACAGTAACGTCCGGGTTGATTGCTTTCATGGTCTCAGCCGCAGACTCTACCTTCAGTTTGCCGACATCTGCAGTTGTGTGGATGACCTGTCGCTGAAGATTGGAAAGATCTACCTCATCTGCATCCGCGATCCCGATGGTTCCCACACCTGCTGCTGCAAGGTAAAGGGCTGCCGGTGCTCCAAGTCCGCCGGCTCCGATGATCAGAACCTTGGCATTCAGAAGCTTTTTCTGACCTTTTACTCCAACCTCTTTCAGGATGATATGGCGGGAGTACCGCTCAAGCTGCTCATTTGTAAAAGCCATTATCTTGCGCCTCCTCCCATGTAGTACAGGAACTCAACAACGTCGCCGTCCTTTACCTCTGTTTCCGGAACGTCTGCCTTGCTGATGAATTCATCGTTGATAGTTACGGTTACATACTCAGGACTTTCAATATCCTCTTTCTCAATAAGCTCTGTAAGCTTCAGTCCGTCTTCGTACTCTTTTTTATTTCCTGCAACTGTGATTGTCATTTCTCTGTTCTCCTATTCTTCAACTTTTCTTACGATCAGTGTATAAGTTCCGTCTTCGTTGTCCTCGAGCTTCAGGATCTGATGTCCTTCTTCCTTCACGCTTCTGGGTACATTCTGTACCGGCTCGCCGTCATTCATCTTAATTGCAAGGATCTGTCCGTCGTCCAGCTCTTCCAGAGCTACTTTTGCTTTTACAAAAGTTACCGGGCAGACCACATCGGTAATATCTACTGTATCATCAATCTTAATATCAGCCATTGTATGCTCCTTTCAAAACCTCCTGAAGTTTTTCAGCGCCTACCCGGTCGATGGTAAATTTAAAACGCTCTCCCGGATTTGCATGATCATCAAAGAACTGGATCGCTGCATCGGTCACTCTGAAAAGCTGCTCCTCAGAGGTGATCAGCGGAAGGAATTCCTGTCCCTTGCTGATGTGATTTCCAAACGTTCCGCCAAAGGAAACGATATATGCTTCGTTTACATCCCATGCATCCACCGGACAGGATTTTGCACATCTGCCGCAGTAGTTGCATTTCTCTGTGTCGATCACCAGCTTGTCATCCTCAAAGGAGATAGCGTTTTCTCTGCAGGCCTTTTCGCAGACACCACAGTGGATACATGCGTCCTCTTTCCAGCTGACCTGTGCTGCTCCCTTGATCCCAACATCGTTCTCCTCTGCTTTCAGACAGTTGTTCTGGCATCCGGTAACACCGAATTTGAATTTATGAGGAAGCTCTCTTCCGAAATATCTTTCATTTAATTTCACCGCAATGTCATAGCTGTTGATATTTCCGCTTGGACAGACAGCGTTGCCCTGGCAGGCTGTAACTGTACGGACTCTCGGTCCGCAGACACCAGGCTTGCATCCGCCTTTTGCAAGATCATCCTTTACATCATCAATATCATCTAATTTAATGAACGGGATCTCAACTCCCTGTCTGGAAGTAAGATGTACATATCCGTCCCCGTATTTCTCAGCTACCTCTGCGATCTTCTTAAGGTTTTCTGCGGTAAATGTACCGCCTACACAGGCAAGACGAAGAGAAAAATTATTTTTCTGCTTCTGTCTCATGAAACCACCTTTTTTTAATGTAGCGTAATCTACTTTTGCCATAACGAACTCTCCATTTCTCTGCTGGTGCAGCTCTTAGATTTTATCGGTTATTTTCTATCGCTTGTTTGAAATCTTCTTTTAAATCTTCAACATCTTCAATTCCCACACTGATACGGATCAGATCCTCGAATACTCCGGACTGCAACTTCTCTTCGTCGGAGATGTGTGCCGCGATGGTGGATTCCGGATGGATCACCAGGGTCTTCGTATCTCCGATATTGGAGATGATCAGCGGGATCTTCAATGAATTAATAATGGAAAAAGCCTTCTCCTTGCTTCCGGTTCTTACAGTTACGATAGCTCCGTAGCCATTCCTGAACTGCTTTTCCGCAATTTCGTGATAAGGGCTTTCTTCCAGTCCCGGATAATTTACTTCAATGTCACCACCCAGGCCCTGTAAAAATCTCGCAAGCTCCAGTGCATTGTCACACTGTCTCTGCATTCGAAGTCCCAGGGTTTCCAGTCCCAGGTTATTAAGGAAAGCATTCTGCGGAGCAAGACACGCGCCAGTGTTCCGGAAAAGTCCGTTTCTAAGCTTGGCGATGTATGCAAATGGTCCGAATTTCCGGTATGGAACAAGTCCCGGATATCGGTCAGGGTCCCATTTCAGACCCTTACCACAGACAAGAATACCGCTGATGGCATCGCTGCTTCCATTGATATATTTGGAAGAGGAATGAACCACAATGTCAGCTCCAAGCTTCAGTGGCTGGATCAGATACGGGGTTGCCACCGTGTTGTCTACGATCAGCGGTACGTCATGCTTATGTGCCACTTCCGCAACTGTCTGGATATCGGTAACATCCAGCTTGGGGTTGCCAATGGTCTCCGCAAAAACAAGTCGCGTCTTCTCTGTGATCTCTGCCTCAAAAGCTTCCGGCTTATTCTCTTTCACATATTTTACGGAAATCCCGAAAGGCTTCAGATCATCGAACAATTCCACAGTTCCGCCATACAGTCCGCAGGCTGCCACGATCTCATCTCCCGCCTGAAGAATGTTCAGAAACGCATTGGTCAGCGCTGCCATTCCGGATGCACAGGCCACACTGCCGATCCCATCCTCCAGCATGGTCACTCTCTTCTCAAAGGACTCTACCGTAGGATTGTTGATCCTTGTATAGGAGAAGCCCATTTTTTTATTGTCAAAAATTTTCTCCAGGTCTTCCGCGCTGTCATGTCGGAATGCGCTGCTCTGATAGATTGGAACCTGTGTTGCACCCTGCGGATATTTCTCGTTGGTGCCGTGGAGCAGCCCTGTATTAAAGCCGTATTCGTTCATAGCCTCTTCCCTTTCTTTTGTTGACACTTATATTAACCTACTATTCATAGTATGTCAATAGGAAAATGGGATTAAATGTATTTTTTTGTGTACACAACTATACGACAGCATGATACAATTATAGCAGTTACGATAATCACAGCACCAAAAGAAAGATGCCCGCAGGCATACAAACCTACATTAAGAACAGGAGGTGATCCCTATCAATATAAACCCGAAGCTCCGGAATATTTTTCACTCTTTATTCAGTCCCACCCTGGATTTCCGCGTGCGGCTGTTCAACATCCTCGCCTTGGGAGGTACTGTGATCAGCCTGATCATGGCCTTTCTCAGTCTCGGGACCGGTTCCTGGGGAAATGTACTGATCAATTTTGCGCTGGTTGCAATCTCCGGAGGGCTTTTTCTTTATTCCTATTACAGTGGAAAATATCAGCGCTGCTACCTGATCACCATTGTCGTGATCTTTCTGCTCGTTTTTCCGGTGATGTTTTTTACCAGCGGCGGTTATCGTGGCGGCATGCCGGCATTCTTTGTGTTTGCTATTATTTTTACCGTGCTGATGCTGGAAAAAAGACGCGCTCTGATCGTTTCCCTGCTGGAGATCCTCCTTTATATGGGACTGTGTCTGGTTGCATACCATTTCCCGGACACTGTAACTCCTTTTGCCACGGAAGCAGACCGGCTGGCAGATATCCTTCTGGCGTTTGTCTCTGTAAGTATTGTCTGCGGCAGTGTTCTCTATTTTCATCTGAAGGAATATAACCAGCAGCAGCTCCTTCTGGAGGAACAGAATCTGCGACTGCGCTCCCTTGATAATGCCAAGTCCACCTTCCTGACCACCGTTGCCCATGAGATTAAAAATCCTCTGAGTTCCATTTCCCTCCACGCGCGGGACACCTCCGAGCTCCTTGAGGAAGAGCCTCTGGATTTCTCTCTTATGCAGGAAAATCTCCGCACCATTGAACAGTCGGTAATGCGGATCGACCGGATCGTGCTGGATCTGATGGATACGGTTTCCATTGAGCAGGGACGACTTGCCCTTTCCCTTGTCCCATCAGATCTGTCCGGTCTTTTGTATTCTGTAAAAAAAGACTACTGCAGTCATCCAAGCTTAAAGAACAATCAGCTGGTCCTTACGACACAATCCGGACTCCCGGAAATCTCTGCTGATCCGGAACGGCTGATCCAGGTTGTCACCAATCTGATCTCCAATGCAGAGCGTCACACCCAAAACGGAACCATCACCATTTCTCTTACCGGCGAACCGGGCTGGCAGACCATCTGCGTCTCCGACACCGGAACCGGCATGTCAGAAGAAATGCGAAAAAACGCACTCAAGGGTTATATTTCCGCTGATAAGGATTACTGGCGGCACGGCATAGGCCTCTATGTCTGTCATCAGATCATCACTGCCCATGGCGGCAAAATATGGCTGAAAAGTAAAGAAGGCGAGGGAACTCAGGTGTTCTTCTCACTTCCGGAGGAGGAATCATAAATGAATGAAAAGAAATCACTTATCCTTATGGTCGAGGATGAAGAACAGGTGCTGAATACCAACTGCCGGATGCTGCGGCGCCGTGGCTACGATGTCCACACTGCACAGACAGCCGCCGAAGCCTATCATCAGCTTGAAGAACAGCTGCCGGATCTTCTTATCCTGGACATTATGCTTCCGGACGGAAACGGTCTGGATATCTGCCGCCGCTTCCGCGAAAAAGCCATGAATCCGGTTCTTTTTCTCACCGGAAAAAGTGATATCCGGGATCGGGTAGAAGGACTTCAGCAGGGAGGCGACTATTATCTCACCAAACCTTATAATTTCGATGAATTTCTGGCCGTGATCCAGATGCTTCTGGAACGCCAGAAACGAATGGAAGAAAAAATAAAAGAAAAATTTCAGTCCTCCCGTCAGATCACCATCGGCAGCCTGCGGCTGGATCTTTCGGACGGCCATGCATATCTCAATAATGCCGACACAGGCCTTACCCGGACCGAATTCTCTCTGCTGCGTCTCCTTGCAGAAAACCAGGAGAAGATTTTTTCTGCAAAGGAGCTCTACGAAGCGGTATGGGGCAGCTGTGCAGGAACAGATACCAGCACGGTACGGCGGCATATCTTTAACCTCCGGACCAAGATCGGTGCCGAAGATACCGATGAGTATGACATTGTCTCGGTTTATGGAAAGGGATATCTTTTTACCTGCCGGTAAGCCGGCCTTTTCACGATCGGATAGCATATTTCCAGATCTGTAAGCAGCTTTCCGTAAATGTCTCTTTTTCTTCACATTTCCGGATATCGGGATCTGTCTGTTACAATGTACTTAACAGACAGATCTTTTTTATTTGTAAAAATTTATGATCAAAGAATAGTAAGCAGCTAACTGCTGCGCAATTTATCAGGAGGTGCCTATGCATAAAAAAATCTTAGTTCTTTTAACAGGCGCGATCGCTCTTTCCATATCTGCAGTCCCGGTCCTCGCTTCTGACCCTCCAACCGATGACGGTCAGTACATCTGGCAGGATGAAAACGGAGATTACTGGTACCGCAATGGTTCCGAGGATGAATATATCGGGGAAGGTAATTATGCCCCTGACCCGGATTCCGGTGAACTGATGGAAGGCAACGATGCAGGCTGGACCGAACAGGACGGTTATTTTGAGCCTCATTATTATTATGAGGACGGCAGTGTGTGGCTGGAAGATGCCACCGGAACCACATATATTGGCTCCAGAGATAAATATTATATTGATGACTACGGCAATCTTCAGGAATATTCCGATTCTGAAACTGATTCCTCCTCCGGAGATTCTTCAGAAGAATCCTCCGATACCCGTGGAAACTCCTCCTCGCAGGATTCCGATTCTTCATACCCAAATTCCTCTTCCGATACAAACACGGAAGATTCCTCCGAATCGGAAAAGCGCGGCGAGCTTCATATGCGGGTTGGATTCCCTGCCGATGATACGATCAGAGAATCCATGCCCGAAAAAGAAGGTTATTTCGAGCAGCGTTCCGTAAATGGCGGAAAAAGCACTGCCTTTGTTTTAAAAGTACCGAATTCCTCTCTGGCGGATTCTTCCCTGAAGGGTTTTCTGGCAGAATACTATCCGGTAAAGGGTGAGATCATCACCAAAAAAGATCTTACCTTTGAATCTTATCCTGCCACGAAATATCAATACTTAACCGAAGTCAACGAAGAAGAAAAAAATGTAGATGCTCTTGTATGCCAGACTGACGATTATACATTCGGACTTTTTGTCCTGACTCCGTCAGACACCTATGATAAGGCCGCCGAAAAGGAAGCCACAGAGCTGATCAAATCCATAGATTTCGTTTACGCAGAGCGTGTGGATATGGCCATGACGGATTACTTCCAGGTCCTCACTCCGGAGCGTTGGAAATATCTCTGCCATTATGAAACAACCGAAACCGAAAATGGTGGATATAAACTGACTTATTACAATGAGGATGTTCCTGTACTGACTCTGGAAGCCAGATATTACGATGGCGAAGACCAGCCTCTGGACAGTGTATGGCAGGGCTATCTCGGCCGTATCGAAACCGTCGACGGCAAAAAATACGATCTTCTGTCCACCATCAGCCAGTACTCCAAGGACGTCTCTGATGAATGGAAGGAAATGTATGACACTTATCTGGATGTCATAAACGGGATCCGTATAATGGACGGCTGTTCCCTGACCGAAGGAAGCCATGCCTGATCCCTTGTGATTCACAATATTTACATAAAAGAAGCTGCAGACTCTGTTTTTTCACTGTTCTGCAGCTTCTTTGCGTTATTGTGTCCGACTATATCTTCTGCTGTCTATCCTTCGTAAATCTGATCAAAAATCCCTCCATCTGAGAAATGTGTTTCCTGTGCCTTTTTCCATCCACCAAAATCATCAATGGTGACAAGATTGATGTCCAGGTCAAACACATCGGAGTATTCCTTCAGAATATCCTGGTTTGACGGACGGTAATAATTATCACCGGCGATCCGCTGTGCTTCATCGGAATAGAGATAATTCAGATATTCCTCTGCCACATCTCTGGTGCCTCTTTTGTCTACGACTTTATCGACTACTGCTACAGATGGCTGTGCAAGGATGCTGATACTTGGTGTTACAATCTCGTAATCGTCCGGATAATCCTTTACGGAAAGATAGGCTTCATTTTCCCAGGCGATCAGTACATCACCCTGTCCGTTTTCCACGAAAGAGGTCGTTGCGCCTCTGGCTCCGGTGTCCAGGACAAGTACGTTTTTGTAAAGATCTCCGATGAATTCTTTAATTTTGTCCTCGTCTCCGTTATATTTATCTTTTGCATAGGCCCAGGCTGCCAGATAGTTCCATCTTGCTCCGCCGGAGGTTTTCGGGTTTGGTGTGATCACACCTACGTCTTTCTTTACCAGATCGTCCCAGTCTTTGATGTTCTTCGGATTTCCTTTTCTCACAAGAAATACAATCGTCGAAGTATAGGGAGCGCTGTCCTCCGGAAATTCGTCCACCCATCCGTCATCGATGAGTCCTGCATCCTGGATCGCATCCACATCATACTCCAGTGCCAGTGTTACCACATCTGCTTCCAGTCCGTTGGCAACCTCAAGTGCCTGTTTTCCTGAGCCTCCGTGGGATTGTGTGATGTCCACATCCTGCCCTGTCTTTTCTTTCCAATGCTTCTGAAAGATCTTATTATACTGTTCATAGAGCTCTCTGGTGGGGTCATAGGATACGTTTGTAATGCTGACACTGTCCGCCGCATAAGCGGTTGCTCCTGTAAGACTTCCGATGGTTACTGCTGCCAAAAGGGCTGCTGTTGCTGATTTCCATTTTCTTTTCATAATACTTTTCCTCCTGTTTTTCTGCCTTTATTTTTGTTGTTGGCTTATTATAAACACGAGTAAGTCTTTATGAAAACTATAGAATCGGAAACCGTTTTCATGCTATCCAAAATTCCTGGTATTCCTACCTTAAAAAACAGCAGAAAAATCCCGGAAATCGGTAAATAAACATATGATTCCGTATAAAAATTTCCATTTCAGAATATTTACAGAAAACGTAATCAGCCTTGTATTTACAGTATTTCTGGTGATTTTTTATTTGATATTCAATTCTTCCAGCAGCTTTTTCATATAATTTTCATCTTTCATAGCCTTATCAAGGTCTTCTGTACGGTTCTCTTCCAGAAGTTTTTTTGACAAAAGCAGTCCCTGCTCCATTCCTTTTTTCATTCCTTTTTTCATTCCTTTTTCCATTCCCTCATCCAACAACATCTGTCCAAGTCTTGTCATAGATATAACCTCCTTAATCTCATCCAGATCTTTACTATCCAAAAACTTATCTGCCAGAGTATATAACATTGCCATTGTTTTTTCTGCTGTTAGGCCACGTTTCTTTTTGGATAGTATAACTGCTTCTTTGATTTTTTCCTTAATCTTCATATTCCCAGACATTAATGGTGTCAACGATAGGCTTGCATAATCTTCTTCCGTAAGCTCTGTTCCGTCTTCTTGTTTTTGTCGTATTTTTTCAAAAACCTCATCTGCATTTCTATCCTTGAGATATATCGGTTGTATCCGATATGTAAACAGTCCCATATTCAATTCTGTCTTAACCGATTTGATTCCACCTGAATAAATCACATAGGTTATAACATTTTTTCCTGTTTTATGTGAATATACCGCATCATAGGCAAGAAATCTGCGCAAATCATTTTCTCCCTTGTCGGTTGTCTGGAATTCTATATGAATATAAAATCCTTCTTTAGTCAGAAATGTAAAATCCATATATAAAGAATGAATAGTAAGTTCTATCAGCTCTGTAGGACCAAGATTCACAAATTCATAGTCAATTCCAAGACTTTTCAGGATCGTATCACGGAAATAATCAAATCCCATTTTCATAATAGCATCTTCATGTTTTGTATTTGCCATGTGGCACCTCTTTTTTAGTTCAGTATCGTTATCGGCTGTGCCTTGAAAATGCTTTTGTAATTTTACTCTGACTCTTTATCTTATGTGAATTTTATTATTCTTAATCGTCCTCCTTGTTATATTTATTTTATCAGACCCGGACTAAAAAATCATCATTACTCTTCCGACAAATTCTTCCTTTATTTTCTATCCGTTTTTATTTTATGGTTATCCACACCCACCCCGGAGAAACATTCTCCGGGGTGGGTGGTTTTCCACATATTCCACAGAAGTTATCCTCTTCTGTCGTGTTTTCACAGATAAATATAGTCGTTCATGACTGGCTGCAGTCCGTGGTCTTTCAGGGCGTTGAAGACTTCGTCCACAGACCTTCCGTCGGAAATCTCAAACTGATCATCACCTTTATCCTCAATATCATCCACATGGCTTCCGATTCCGGTGCTGACACCTGCAGAGATCTTGGTTGCTGCGATATTCACCAGATTGTCACGGACACGCTCACACTCTCTGGTGGATACAGTAATACTTGCAAACGGCATAAACAGACGATATGCACAAACTACCTGCAAAAGCTGCGGTTCGTGTACATCCTTCGGGTTGATCCTGTCGTTGTTGATGATCGGACGAAGTCTCGGGCAGGAAAAAGCGATCTCTGCGTGTGGATATTTTCTCTGCAGAAGATATGCATGATATCCCGTTGCAAAAGCATCCTTGCGGAAATCATCCAGTCCCAGAAGTGCCGCAAAACCAACACCTCGCATGCCGCCTTTTAACGCACGCTCCTGTGTATTTAACCTGTATGGAAAAATCCTCTTGTGGCCTGCCAGATGCAGAGTTTCGTATTTATCAGAATTATAAGTCTCCTGGAAAACTGTCACATAATCTGCGCCGCATTTGTGAAGATATGCGTACTCATCAGAATTCATCGGATACACCTCAAGACCGACTACCTTGAAATATTTCCGGGCGATCTCACAAGCCTTTCCGATATATTCCACATTAGATTTCGTTTTGCTCTCTCCGGTAAGAATCAAGATCTCCTGGAGTCCGGTTTCTGCAATGGCTGCCATCTCTTTCTCGATCTCATCTGCATTCAGCTGTGCGCGGCGGATCTTGTTGTGGCAATTAAATCCACAGTAAATACAGTAGTTCTCACAGTAGTTTGCAATGTAGATCGGTGTAAACATGCAGATACTGTTTCCAAAATGTTTCCTTGTTTCGATCCGTGCAGCCTGTGCGATTTCTTCCAGAAGAGGCAGCGCTGCCGGTGAAAGCAGTGCTTTAAAATCCTCCGGTGTACGGTTGTCATGAACAAGCGCTCTCCGTACATCCGCTTCTGTGTACTTATCATAATCATATGCGTTCATTGCGGAAATAACCTGATCCATTACATCAGATTCTTCCAGCTGTTCCATATCCGGAAGGTACTTCATGTGATCGATACGGTTCTTTTTCATATCTTCCAGAATTTCTTCATTTACAATACTTTCATTAAAATGGCCGTCCTGCTGACTGGCCTGTACTGTTTCTGCCATTGTTGTTGTGTCGCTCCTCTCGTACTTTTATTATTTTCAAATTTGTAATATTTCAGTATCTGTTTTTAGCCATTCGTTTTCTTTTCTGCTCTGGTTGATCTGCATCAAGTGAATATTCGCAATCCGCTTTCGCTACACAGATTTCCCCTTAATAACCGTATATTTCCGAGTCTTTCAATATACTGTCATTATTTTACTCATGCAAAAATCCGGTCAGCGGTGAGGATGCACTTGCACCTCTCTCCAGAGTTCTTCCCATACCGGAAAGATATGCACTTCTTCCTGCCTCAATAGCTTTCTTAAAGGCTTCCGCCATAACACGGACGTCTCCTGCAGTTGCAATGGCTGTATTTGCCATAACTGCTGCAGCACCCATTTCCATAGCCTCACATGCCTGTGACGGGCGGCCGATTCCTGCGTCCACGATGATCGGAAGGTCGATCTCGTCGATAAGGATCTGGATGAATTCTTTTGTACAGATTCCTTTGTTAGAACCGATCGGAGAGCCAAGCGGCATTACACAGGCAGCTCCTGCATTCACCAGATCTCTGGCTGCATTCAGATCCGGATACATGTATGGCATAACTACAAAGCCCTCTTTTGCAAGGATCTCTGTTGCCTTGATGGTCTCGTAATTATCCGGAAGAAGATATTTGGAGTCATGGATAACTTCGATCTTTACAAAATCTCCACAGCCAAGCTCGCGGGAAAGTCTTGCAATACGGACTGCCTCTTCTGCATTTCTGGCGCCGGACGTATTCGGAAGAAGCGTAACATCCTTCGGAATATAATCCAGAATGTTCGCAAGTCCACCCTCATTTGCACGACGCAGGGCAAGTGTTACGATCTGAGTTCCTGCTTTTTCAATACATGCTTTTACAAGCTCCAGGGAAAATTTTCCGGAACCAAGGATAAAACGGGAAGTAAACTCATGGCCTCCCAGGATCAGTTTGTCTTCATTTGTGTTTGCTGTTGCCATTTTTTATGTCCACCTTTCTTTATGTCTGTTTGCAGAAAATATCTCCACCGATTTATAACCAGCGCCTTCTTCTGCCAGATCATTCTTCATCTGCATTTTTTCAGTAACTTATCTGTCAGTTACTGCCGTGGTATATATACCTAATTTTATCTCTATAGCGACATCAGCAGCTTCCGCCGCCCATAAACTGCAGAATCTCCACAACATCGCCATCTTTCAGTACTGTTGTATCATAAGTGTCTCTCTTAATGATCTCTTCATTCAGCTCTACTACAACCTGCACCGGAACATAGTTACATGCTTCCAGATATTCTGTTACTGTCACCGGCTTTTCCAATGTTCTGCTTTCACCATTTACTGTGATCATGATCTCTCCTTTCCGGAAACTTCAAAAGCTATTCGTCAATAAAAAAGAGTTCACAAAGAAATACACCCGCGGTGGTGCACCCCTTCATGAACTCAGTTCACTCTCAAATTTCCCAATATTCAATTGTCGATACCGGGGTTAAAAGCATTCGCTCTTGATCCCTTCCCTGTAAATCCTGATCTTACGTATTCAATCGGATAAAAACATCCGCATCCAATAAAAAAGGAGATACACCAAAGTATCTCCCGTAAATTCATCTTATACGTTCCTACGTTGGCATTATCCAAATCAGGTATAAGGGTCGAAGTTGAAGACTTCCTCTCAGCCTGCCATCACAAGCTCCCCTGTTATTTACATGGTTTAGTATAATTCCGATTCTGCTTCATGTCAAGAACAATAAATTTTGGTTTTATTTGCCGGTTTTATTTGCAGAGTGAACAGTAACTTTTATTTATAAGCAGTGAATCCCAGATCTTTCATTGTCAGATTTAAATTCTTTTTCAGATAATCATTTGCTACTTTCATTGTCGCTTTCATCATAATATTGGAAGAATCCTGCAGATCTGTCATCGCTTTTTTTCCGTTTGTATACAAGAAAGTCAGATTCTGACCTTTATAAGCAGATGCTTTTGTAGAAGAAGTCACCAGCAGAAAGACTTCATTTGTAGACAGGGCGGACTTCACACTGACCGTATCAGATTTCACACAGTTTCCGATAATATCCAGTCCGGCAAGGATTCCATCTGAAGGCATAGAGAGCATCATCCCAATATCTATCTTATCTTCTTTCTTCAGATAACCGATCATCAGAGTACTTTCTTTATCTACTTTGACATTTATAAACTGATTTCCGTCTTCAGTATATTTGCCTTTCTGACTGATGTATTTTTTCAATTTGCTATAATTCTGCGTCAATCTGGTATTAGCCGAGGTCGGATTCTTTACAGTAACCTTGCAGGTGAATTTTCTGCCACCAAGAGTCGCTGTGATAACCGCTGTTCCTGTTTTTACCGCGGTGATCTTTCCGACAGAAGTTATCTTGACAACATTTGTGTTGCTGCTCTTCCATGACGGTTTCAGACTGGTGCCTTTGATCTTCAGTGTATAAGTTTTTTTCGATGCCAGTGTCAGGCTGGTCTTATTCAGGGTGAGATAATTCAGACCTGCGATTGCTGTCAGACCTTTTTCATTATATCTACTCCAGATCGTATTTTTTCCGGATTTCCGGTAAGCTCTCACTGTGTAAGTATAGCTTACTCCGGTACTTACTTTTGTATCGGTAAACGTAACATTTTTGCTTCCTGTGAGGGTTTTTACTGCTTTCCATCCGCTGTTTCCGGTCTTGCGATATACCCGGTATCCGGCAACTCCTTTTACCTGTTTCCAGCTGAAAATAATCTTATTCCTGCCGGAGATCTTAATAGAAGACATAGCCGGCGTTGCTACGTTTATCGCCGCCTGTACTTCTGTCGCACTGATCAACTCCGGAACCGCAGCTGGTGCCGCCGTTGCAAGCATAAAACCTGTCAAAATGCCACATAAAGCTTTTTTCCAATTTCTTCTCATACGCTTTTTTCCTTTCTGCTTTGTGGTATATCTGGATTCCCTAACAAATATAGTATACATTATAAAAATTATTCCTGCTATGATATTTTTCGCCGAATCAGGGCTTTCGGTGAAATTCGGCAGTTTCTACAATGGCTTGACACTCCCCTCAACTAAAGCAGGGGGATTCTTGCTTCTCCCACTACTGCATTGGCAAACACCTTACGG
>NZ_JANGAA010000033.1:0-20709 GCF_024461705.1 Blautia sp. DFI.9.10 | reverse complement strand
GAGCAGGAAGCCCCCACTTCAAAATCGTAAGATTTAAGTGGTGGGAGCATGTCACCTCCTTTCTTTTTGGCACAAAAAAAGTGCGCACCCTGTCATATAAGCTGGACTTACGCTGACACGCTACACACTTTTTCATGACGATATTCATTTTTGTAAAATGAAAACGAGTAGCCGGTAAACTGGATTTACGCTTACTTGCCACTCGTTCCCTGTAATTATATTGCCTCTTTTTCAAAAAGTCAAACAAAATTTTATTCCATGCATCTGCCCTGTAAACCCTAGTTACTGTTCACTCCGTTCTCAGCAACACGCTTCGCGATGCACAGAATTTATGCTCCACTGTTTCCGTCAGCCCTTCCGACTTCATAAAGAAGAGTTCGTTTCCTGCTCAGGTTTCTCGATCCTGAGCATGCGATATCCAATTCCTATGTGCGTCTGGATATATTGTACACCGTTTTTTTCAAGCTCCAGTTTTTTCCGCAGTGTTGCCATAAAAACCCTGAGAGAAGCAACATCGTTTTCCGAGCAGCGTCCCCAGATCTGCTGAGTAATATATGTATGTGTCAATACTTTTCCAACATTACGGGATAAAAGGCAGAGCAGCTTATACTCAATGGGCGTCAGATGCAGTTCTCTGTCCTTCAGGAATGTGCAGCCAGCCGTGTAATCTATCTTTAATCCACCATTTTCAAAAACAGATGTTTCCGGCTGTTTTCCTGACTGCGTTATGGCAAGCCGCCTTTGGCTGACACGGATACGCGCAAGTAATTCTTCTACTGAAAATGGTTTTGTGATATAATCATCTGCACCCGCATCCAGTGCCTCTATTTTGTCCATATCTTCACTTCTGGCACTGATCACGATGATCGGCATATTCGACCAGGTACGGATTTTCTTTATTACCTCTACTCCTTCCATATCAGGAAGGCCCAGATCCAGAAGAACGATATCCGGATTGTGTGATGAAGCCTCCAAAATGGCCGAAGCCCCATTTTCTGCAGCCAGATATTTATAGTCATGTGTTTTTAAAGTGGTAACGATCAGGTTCCGTATGGGTCTGTCATCCTCAACCACCAGAATTAATGTCTTATTCATTTAATGTCACCTCGCTTAATGGTAAAGTAAAAGTAAAAGTACATCCATGCGGAGCATGATCCGAAAGAACCAGTGTTCCATCGTGAGCTTCTATGATCGAGCGGCAAAGTGCCAGGCCAAGCCCCAGACTCCGTTGGCTGTCTGCAACGGTTGTTTTCCCTGTATAAAACATCTCAAAAATATGTGGCTTCATTTCATCCGGGATCCCGGGGCCGTTATCTTCCACGCTTACCTGTGCTTTCCCGGCTTTTTTGAACCCCCGAATGCTGATGACAGAGCCTGACGGCGTATATTTTATCGCATTATCGATCAAATTTACCAGAACCTGTATAATAAGATGCACGTCCATACGTGTAAGAACAAGTTCTTCACAGTCCGCCACGATCTTATACGCATCATGCTTCCGGCTGACATGCCGGAGTGACTCTGCTATTACCTCATCCAAAAGCTGATCCGTAAATTTAAACTTCAATCTTCCATCATTGAGCCTGGTAATGGAAAGCAGATTTTCCACAACTCCGATCAGCCACTCTGAATCCTCATGAATGTCCGTGTAGATCTGATACCTTGTAGCTTCATCCAGACGGTCACTGTTACTGAGAAGCATATCTGCATTTCCGGAAATAGAACAAAGCGGAGTACGCAGGTCATGGGAGATCGCCCGAAGAAGATCGCCACGCAACTGCTCATTTTTTGCTAAAACCGCATTTTTTTCTTTTTCTATGGCATTTTGTACATTCTCCATTGCAAGTGCACATTCATTTATTACAGACAGCAGGATGCTGTATTCATAAGAGTCCAGTGTTTCTTTCTGCAGAGGGATCCCGATTACGCCATAAACATTATTCCCGCTTCGAATTGCCAGATATAAGCATTTTGCCTGTGAGAAATACTGTGTGGATGCGCCGGCACGCTGTCTGTTTTCATAAGTCCATCTGGCCGCCTGTTGTTCTTCCTGTGTCAGAAAATCCTCAGTGCTCTCTTTTTCCCCGGAAAAAAGCTTTCCTTCTGATAAAGTTCCATTTTCCACAACATATGCCGTGATGCTGCGGTTTAACAGGCGTATCAGCTGTGTACAGGTAACTCCGAGAATTTCTGTCTCACTTTTTGCCTTTTGCAGCAGACGATCCGTATCAAACAGAACCTGTGTGCGAAAGGCAATCTGTGAAGACAGCTTTGCATGCATTTTCAGCTTTGCCGCAAGGGTTCCTGTAAGTACGGATGAAATAAGCATTATGAAAAATGTCACCGGATATCCCACCGCATATGTCTCAAAAGACATCCTTGGCTCCGTCAGGAAAAAACAAAATAAGAATACACTTAAAAAGGAGCCTGCTACACTGCAAAGATAACCATCTGTCACGATGGAAGTGATCAACACACCCAGAATGTATATCGTTACAATATTCGTATCTGTAAAATCCAGCTTCTGAAACAGCAGGCCAATCAAAGTGCATACTGCAAATATAAAAACCGTCAGCAAGTAATCTTTTGCAGACGGTTTTTCCACATACCATGCAAATGGCCGTTTCGGACAGGTTCTGTTTTTTACTGTATCCTCCATTTTCAAGCTCATTCTCCTTCTGCTGTTGTTTACTGGAATTATATCACGCAGCAGTTCTGTGGTCAAAAATTTTTTCTTCATGGCAATGAGCTATATGCGGAAGCACTTCTGAAGAGCTCTGTATTCTCCTAATACCAGTAATTTATCATTTTCTGTAAAATATGTTTCCGGTGAAATTGCAATACTGAATTCCTCTTCATTTTTTACTGCCAGAATATTAATATTGTAGCGTTTTCTGATGTCAAGTCCACCCACTGTTTTTCCAACCCATTCTTCCGGCACTTCCACTTCAAAAATTGCATGGGAAGCATCCACCTCCATATAATCCAGGATATGATCATCTGTATAACGGATGGAGGCCCATTTTGCCACCTGCTTTTCCGGATAAACTACCTTATCGGCACCATTGCGTAAAAGAAATTTTTCCTGAACATCACGTTCAGCTCTGGATATCACCAATTTTGCACCCAGTTCTTTTAGAAGGGATGTTGTTTCAAGAGAATTTTGAAAGCTATCTCCAATGGTCACAAAACAAATGTCGTAGTTTCCAATTCCAAGGGACTGTAAAAATTCAGCATTGGTGCTGTCACCAATCTGAGCATTCGTCACAAATGACAGTACTTTGTCCACTCTTTCTTCCTTCCAGTCAACTGCCATAACTTCATGTCCCAGCTGATTGAGCTGCATGGCAATATGTCTTCCAAACCTTCCAAGTCCAATAAGCAATACATTTTTCATAATATTATTTTTCTCCTTCTTATCCAACTGTGATTTTTTCCAGAGGGAGCTTTGCATTTCCCTTATTTCTTCCGGAAAATACCGCATAGATCAGGGTCAGACCACCTACACGTCCCAGATACATCAGTATGATCAACACGACTTGTGAAAAAACATGAAGTTCCGGTGTGATTCCCAGAGTCAGACCTACCGTACCAACAGCTGAAGCAGCTTCGTACAGACAATTTAAAAGCGGAAGGCCTTCGTACACACTGATCGCTATTCCGCCGCCAAAGAACAAGGCAAAATATAACATGGCTATTGTCGCTGCATTTTTTATCACATGATATTCAAGTCTTCGCCCAAAAGCTCCTGCATTTTCCTGACTTCGAAATGTCGCAATTGCATTTAAAATAAGTACTGAAAAAGTTGTTGTTTTCATTCCACCTGCTGTAGATCCCGGTGAACCACCAATCAGCATTAACAATATCATAACTGCTTTTGATGCCTCACTCATCTCTGAAATGTTTATAGTATTAAATCCGGCAGTTCTTGTCGTTACCGATTGAAACGCTGCTGCTAACAGGCGTTTTCCCATGGGTAATTTTGTCAGATCACAGATATAGAAAAAAACTGCCGGAAATAAGATCAGACATGCGGTAGTCATGAGAATGATCTTGCTTTGCATGCGGTAACGTTTAAAGTTCAGTTTATTTGTATAAATATCATCCCATGTGAGAAAACCGATTCCTCCTGTAATGATCAACAGCATAATTACCAGATTTATAAGTATATTTCCGGAATACCCAGTCAGCGATGGAAACATACTGGAATCTGTCCCCAGAATATCAAAGCCGGCATTACAAAAAGCAGAGATTGAATGAAAAACTGACATCCAGATTCCCTTTTTTCCATAATCTCCCATAAAAACCGGCAGCAGCAACACCGTCCCTGCAGCTTCGATCAAAAATGTTCCCCTCAAAATAAACCTTGTTAGTCTGACGATTCCTCCGACTTTTGGAGCTGAAATTGCATCCTGCATGGTGCTTCTTTGCATGAGGGATATTTTCTTTCCGGAAAGAAGGGAAACAGACGCAGCCACAGTCACTACTCCAAGCCCACCTGTTTGTATGAGTGCAAGAATGATCGTCTGGCCTGCCAGGGACCAGTAGCTTCCAGTGTCCTTTACCACAAGACCTGTAACACATACCGCCGAAGTGGCTGTAAAAAGTGCCTCATGAAATGGTGTGATCACTTTCTCCGCAGAAGAAAATGGAAGCATCAGCAGAACGGTTCCCAAAAGGATCACTCCTGCAAACCCCATGATAATCAGCTGAAAAGATGTCATATGTTTTTTCTTATATGATTTTTCCGGCATAAATGATCAGAACTCCTTATCAATACTTTTAACAGTGCTATCCTCGTAACGCATTTTATTATATATAACTACTTTCAAAGATAGTATAAAAGTCTCTGCTTCCGTATTAAGATTTTATAAAGATATGATATTGAATTGAGAATTATTTTAACCGAATCAAGGAAATTACCTGCTTTGATGATCCTAAGCATTACCTTAATACTACAGTTTTTTAATTGTAAACTCGTTTTATATTTGTAGTTGACATTCGATATTTCTCTGTGATAAAGTGATACCCGTACAAAAAAACTCAAAAGGAAGGTATTGACATGAACACTGCATCATGCGAAAAAGAAGCTCCATCGCTTTCCAGAGATGAAGCCATTGCAATTTTAGATACTCCGGACGAAGAACTTGAGGCACTGATTGACCTTGCCAGCAGTTTACGTTACAAATATAAGGGAAACCAGGTAAGCATCCACATCCTTACCAATGCCCGCAGCGGTAACTGTTCCCAGGATTGTGCCTACTGTGCCCAGTCATGTCGTTCCACTGCCGATATTGATAAATACAAATGGGTAGATGAAGACAAATTATATCAGGACAATGATTTCGTAAATGATTATCATTTATCCAGACATTGTATCGGACTGAGTGGTATGAAATTTACAGATAAAGAGATCGAGGAGCTGGCCCGGAGGATCCGCAAAATGAAAGAACACGGAACTCATCTCTGCTGCTCCATAGGCTTTCTCACAGAGCACCAGGCAAAAATGCTCAAAGAGGCTGGTCTTGACCGGATCAACCATAATCTGAACAGCAGCCGTTCCTTTTATCATAATATCTGCAGTACACATACCTTTGACCAGCGTGTCCGGAACATCCATATGCTTCAGGGACTTGGTTTCGAGATCTGTAGCGGCGGTATCATTGGCATGGGTGAAAGTAAGGAAGACGTTGTTGACATGCTTCTGGAATTACGTGAGATCCAGCCGGAAGCACTGCCGATCAACTTTCTTCTTCCGATCAAGGGAACTCCTCTCGGAAATGCAGATATTTCCCAGCTGACAACCGAATACTGTATGAAGGTTCTCTGCCTGGCAAGACTTCTTGTACCTAAAGCAGATATCCGATGTGCTGCCGGAAGAGAAGTTTATTTTAAAGGCGAAGAAAAAAAACTGCTCAGTGTTGTAGACTCTATTTTTGCTTCCGGTTATCTTACAGAAGGTGGTCAGGGAATCGAAGACACTCTGAAAACCATTACGGATGCAGGATTCACCTATGAGATTGAATCTGCGTAAGCATCCTTATGGACATATGACCTGTCATACACACTTACAGCATTTCATTACTTACCCAAACCAGTAAATATATTACCTTTTTCAAAGGAGGCTCTTTTAATATGAATCAGACAAATACTGTCTCTGCACCACGTACAAAAACCTACGAGATCACCATGACCGCTCTTATGGCAGCTGTCACCTGTATTCTTGCGCCGCTGTCCATTCCGATCGGTCCGGTTCCAATCTCATTTACCAATCTTGCCATCTATCTGTCCCTGTATCTTCTCGGATGGAAAAAAGGAACCATCAGCTATCTGATCTATCTTCTGCTTGGACTTGTAGGTCTTCCGGTATTTTCCGGATTTACCGGCGGCCCTGCAAAGCTGGCCGGTCCTACAGGCGGATACATCATCGGCTTTATCGTTATGGCTGTTATTGCCGGACTGGTAATTGACAACTGCCATAAGCCTCTGATCCAGCTCGTTGGTATGATCGCAGGAACAATTGTATGCTATCTTTTCGGAACTGTATGGTTCTGCATCGTTACAGATTCCACTTTCAAAGCAGCTCTTGGAATCTGTGTAATTCCGTTTATCCCGGCAGATCTCATAAAAATGATCATCGCCATGATCATCGGACCAATGATAAAGAAACGGATCCGATAAGCTGAAGCTCTGATACGCCAAAAGAGGCAGCAGGAAATTTCCAACATTTCCTGCTGCCTCTTTATCGCGTTTCATTTTTCTTATCTGAGTTTTTTCTTCAGTTCCTGGATCAGTTCAAAATAATCTCTGTGCTTCATCTCCGGGAAAGCCTTAATGATTCTTCCCTGGCCGAATACCGTATGGTTTGTGATAGAGCTTGACAGCTCATCAAACTGTGCCTGAAGCTCCGCTTTCTTCATCCGAAGCATTTCGGCAGATTTTTCTCTCTGAGCCACAGTCGCATCTCTGAGCTCTGCCTTAGCAAGAGCAACCTGAACCTTTCCCTCTCCCACCTTCTGTGCTGTATCAATGGTAGTTGTTGCCAGAGTATCACTGAGCTTATCACTCACGATCCGCAGATCCGCACGTACCTTATCCAGTCGGGTAAGCTTCTTATTCAGTCCGCGGATCACCGCCACTGTTACAATAAGATCAGCCAGATACACCGCATACAGAATTGCCATAACAACCCATTCCAGTGTGGAAGGTGTATGAGAAGCCTGACGCTCCACATACTTCTGAAAAACCTTTACGACCATCACAATGGCAAGTCCCCATATCAGGGAAAACTCAAGACAGATATAGCCGTGAAAATTCAGCGGCTTATTAGAATAATCCCACCATCTTGCATGGAAGCATACATCCAGAAGCCATCCGGCAACCAGCTCTACCGCAGTTGCAAGAACGATTCCAAACAGAAAGATCATTCCCTCACTCATCTGATGTCCGCCGCTCTGAAGCGTATTAAGCAATGCAAACACGGAAAGTACACCAAATCCGTACACCGGGCATACCGGACCGTTGAGAAATCCCCGGTTTATAACCTTTCCTAAGGTTACTGCATGGAAGATAACTTCAACGACCCATCCTCCAAAAGAATAAAACAAAAAATACAGACATATCTGAAAATACGTCATCCCGCAAATCATCCTGTACTCCTCCTTTACAGCTGTCAAGATTCCGGCAGCTATTTCAGGGGTCAGTACCATCACCTCTGCCGGGGTGATTCTGATTATATCATATCACCCCTCTCATTTACATCCCTTTATCCGGTCATTCTTCCGAAACAATTTCTTTTTTCACACGGGTAAAGTACAGAAAGAATCCGATGTTCAGAATGATTCCCACTGTGGTAGATACCGGTGCTGCAAGACCGATCTTTGTCAGGCTGGCATCCGGCTGGATACTCATAAAGTACGCCATTGGAAGTCGTACCAGAAGCGTCTGGATCAGGCCCTGGACCATAACCCATATGGTCTGGTTGTTTCCGTTGAAATAGCCTATCATACTGAACAGAACAGCCGTTACCAGTGTCTCCGGAGCAAACCCCTTCAGATAATCAAAGCCCTTTTGGATAACGCCGGCATCTATTGAAAAGAATCCTGCCAGCACATCACCCTTCAGCAGGATCAGGATAAATACCAGGCATCCCACAGACAGGCCAACTCCAATTCCCGTAAGCATGGATTTTCTCGCACGTTTCGGCTTTCCTGCTCCTACGTTCTGTGAAACAAAGGAGGCCATGGACTGCATCAGGGAGCTTGGAACCAGCATGGCAAAGTTTACGATCTTACATGCAACTCCGTAACCGGAGGATGCTTCCAGACCCAGGCGATTGACAAATGCGCACAAGGCCAGAAATGAAATCTGTGTCAGGAATTCCTGAAGTGCCAGCGGCAGTCCGATCTTAAGAAAACGTCTGCACTGAGGATTCAGCCGGAAATCTTTTTTTGTAATGGTAAACGGAAGCTTCTTCTTTATCAGCAGAACTACTGCAAATACAACACTTAAGGCCTGAGCAGAAACCGTAGCAATAGCTGCTCCTGCTGCATCCATATGTAAGCCGGCTACCAGTACCAGGTCTCCGATCACATTTACAATACATGCCACCAGCACAAACAGCAGCGGAGATTTACTGTCACCAAGGCCACGGAAAATAGCAGACAGTAGGTTATACGCGACAATAAAGAAAATTCCGCTGCCACAGATCCGTACATAAGATGCAGTCAGCGCTACCGCTTCTTCCGGTGCCTGCATCAGCATGGAAATCGGATGTGCAAAGCCTACCATAACAATAAACAGCACGATAGAGATCATGGTAAAGACGATTGCAGCCCCACCGATAACGGAGCCGATCTGCTCCGGTCTTTTTTCTCCAAGATAACGTGCGATCAGAACTGTGATACCCATAGCAAACTGGATCACTACAAAGGTAACCAGATTCAGTACCTGACTTCCGGTGGAAACCGCTGACAGTCCGGATGTGGAACCGAATCTTCCAACTACAAGAAGATCGACCGCACCATAGGCAGCCTGCAGGATCAGCGCACCGAGTACCGGCATCATAAATGCAACCAGCTTCTTCAGGATATTTCCCTGGGTAAAATCTGCCTTATCATTTGTCATAATGTTCCCTCCTGTCACACATAATCTGATAAAATTTCCCGATGGTTCGGATCATATTGTCTGCTTCTTCTTCGGAAATCTCTGAAAGATAGGGCGCCAGACTGCTGAAATAATCCTGATCATACTTCCTGGAAAGCCTCTCTCCTTTTTCTGTTATGGAAATGTAAGTAACGCGCCCGTCATCCGGAGACGTAAGCTTCTGAAGATATCCCTTTGCCTCCATTTCTTTCACTGTTCTGGTAACACCCGGACGCGGAAGGTTCATGGCATCACTGATATCAGAGAGCCGGATATCCTTTTTTTCCCGCTGCAGAGAATGGATCACATCCAGATACTGTATGTAGGATGGCATCACCCCCTGAGGCAGTGGCGGAAGCATATCCCGGATCCGCTTTGCCTGATAAAACGCATCAAACATCCGCTTGATCTTTTCATTTGTCATAAAAAAACTCCTTATATAATTATCTTCGTTAATTACCATTGATAATTATACGAGGAATTTATGGTTTGTCAAGCATGTTTTATTTTTCTGTTACAGAGTAGCATTCTATTACAGAGTAACTTTCTATTAATCTATGCTTCTAATGCCTCTTTCAGAGAAGCTTCAAAGATCTCAATTCCTTTCTCCATCTGCTCATCGGTCATAGTAAGCGGTGCAAGGTTCAGATATCTGGCCTGTGCCATCACGCTCTCGGCTTAAATGTTCTGCATCCAGAATAGAGGAAGACAACTGCTCTGCGGCGTTTCTGTCCTTTTCCTCCAGCACGAGTTTCCGGCTGTCGTTGGTGACACTGGGATTTGTCAGAACTACGAATTCTCCTCCATGGATATAGTTATTCAATCCTGTATTCACTTTTGATGCACTGCAGGCAGTCTGCAAAATAGCCCCATCGTACAGACTACTCCAGACCGTTTTCCCCTGCTTTCAGCTTCAGAACTTCTGTAAGCTCCGGGATCTGCATCATATTTCTACTTTCTATAATTCATAAAACACTACTCCTCCCACTGATACTGCTTCATATCTACACATCCATTTGCCTTAAACTCCACACCCTCGTCTTCCAGAAGCATCTTCTGCTCTCTCCAGCCTGGTGCAGTACGCCCTGCATGGTTCACAACTCTGTGGCAGGGATACTTCCCGTAAAATTCTGCCATACCTAAGACTTTTCCTACAAGACGTGAATTTTTATCCCGCCCGATCAGACGTGCGATCTGTCCGTAGGAGGCCACTTTTCCCTCAGGTATCTCTTCCACCACGGACAGTATCTCGTAGATTAAATCTTCATCCAGTATTTTTCCCATAATTATTCCTCCGAAATCCTGCTGGCAATTTTCATAGCATGCTTTCATAAATAAAATATCTGTCTTTTCGTGGACGCCTGCACCAGACCGTCCTCTCAGCCTGAGTTTTACAGTGCAGTTCCTTTCTTTGGAATAAACAAACGGCTCATATCTGTATGTTCCAGCTTGAGAAGTGAAATTTTTTTGTCAATTCCTCCGGCATAGCCCGTCAAGCTTCCATTTGTTCCTACGACTCGATGGCAGGGAATGATAATGGAAATTTCATTATGTCCAACCGCACCGCCTACTGCCTGGGCGGACATATGGGAAGTGTTTTTCATCACTGCAATTCTGCGCGCAATTTCTCCATATGTGATCGTCTGTCCGTAGGGAATCTGTAATAAAATCTTCCACACTTCCTGTCTGAATACTGAACTGGTGGGATGAAGTGGCGGAGTAAATTTCGGTTCTTCACCGGAGAAATATACATCCAGCCATTTTTTTGCTTCTGTGAGAATTTTCGTTTCCTGTGGAACATAATCTTCCGGAAGTGTATTTGCAAAATATTTCTGTCCTTCAAACCACAGACCGGTAAGTCCGATTTCATCTGCGGCAAGTAAAATATCTCCGATTAGCGATTTATATTTGCATGTGTATACCATATTTCCCCCCACATTCATTTATCTCTACAATTTTTTCTATAGGATTCCTCTTAATTAACGCAAATGTCACATGCGCGTCCCCTCTGCACTTTCCTCTACATTGTGAGTTTTATCCCAACAAGCAGCAGGAGATTGCTGACATTCTTGACAATTTATAATATTATACCATTTTTGTTCTGAACATGCTATAATGCTGTTGCTGCCGAACCTCCAGCTGAAAGGATTAAACCACCTTACATAAACGAAACAAAAACCCCCGGAAGTCTCGACCACTTCCGAGGGTTTTGCTTTGCCCATGATAAGCATAATTACTTTCTTTAGCTACACACATCATAGTCCATTCACCGCAAAAAGTCAATTATTTTCATTCGAAATATGATATAATGCAGATACAATCCTGAATGAAAGAGGTGAACACCATGCAGAAATATGTTGCTTTGTTCTTTACCCTTCTGGCCGGGAACATTGTTGGCCACTACATCTGTAAATGGCTGGACCGCCGCCATGAGCAATAGACAACAATATAAGAAAAAGCGGCAGAACCTCTATTTTTGCAGGCTCTACCGCTTTCTATCTGAATTCCCCTCAAAAAATCTTTATATTAGAACAGTCCTGTGATCTTACCGCTCTCGTCTACGTCGATCTTGGTTGCTGCCGGTACTTTCGGAAGACCTGGCATGGTCATGATCTCACCGGTCAGTGCAACAATAAATCCTGCACCTGCGGAAATCTTAAGATTTCTTACTGTTACCTCGAAATCTGTCGGAGCACCAAGCTTTGTCTGGTCGTCTGTTAAGCTGTACTGGGTCTTAGCCACACAGATCGGGCAGTTGCCAAATCCAAGTGCCTCCAGCTGTTTCGCCTGCTTCTGGGCATTTGCTGTAAGAACCACTTTCTTTCCACCATAAACCTTCTGTACGATCTGGTTCAGTTTGTCCTCGATGGAGCCTTCCAGTTCATAAGCATATGTGAAATCATTCGGCTCTTCAACAAGACGGATCACTTCCTCAGCAAGCTTGATTCCGCCTTCGCCACCTTTTGCCCATACCTCGGAAAGTGCTACGTTTACGCCAAGCTCCTTGCATTTTGCTTCCACAAAATCAAGCTCTGCCTTGGTATCGGTCGGGAATGCGTTAATAGCTACCACACATGGAAGCTTGTATACATTTTTGATATTGCTTACATGCTTCAGAAGGTTCGGGATACCCTTTTCAAGAGCCTCAAGGTTCTCATTGTTAAGATCTGCTTTTGCAACGCCACCATTATATTTCAGAGCACGTACGGTTGCTACGATAACAACGGCACTTGGTGTAAGACCTGCCATACGGCACTTGATATCCAGGAATTTCTCAGCTCCAAGATCAGCACCGAATCCAGCCTCTGTGATGGCATAATCAGCAAGCTTCATAGCCATCTTTGTAGCGGTTACGGAGTTACATCCGTGAGCGATATTTGCGAATGGTCCGCCATGAACGATCGCCGGAACATGCTCCAGTGTCTGAACAAGGTTTGGTTTCAGGGCATCCTTCAGAAGTGCTGTCATAGCACCCTCTGCGTGGAGGTCTCCTGCTGTTACCGGTTTCTGCTCAGCAACCTTACCGTAAGTATATCCGATGATGATTCTGGAAAGTCTCTCTTTCAGATCTTTGATATCACTTGCCAGACAGAGAACTGCCATAATCTCAGATGCTACAGTGATGTCATATCCGTCTTCACGCGGCATACCGTTTGTTCTTCCGCCAAGTCCGTCTACTACATTACGAAGCTGACGGTCGTTCATGTCCACGCATCGTCTCCAGGTGATCTTTCTCGGGTCGATGTTCAGTTCATTACCCTGGAAAATATGGTTGTCGATCATTGCTGCAAGAAGGTTGTTTGCCGCACCGATTGCATGGAAATCACCGGTAAAATGAAGGTTGATATCCTCCATCGGAACTACCTGTGCATAGCCGCCGCCTGCCGCACCACCTTTGACACCAAATACCGGTCCCAGGGATGGCTCACGAAGAGCTACCATAACATTTTTTCCAAGTCTCTGCATTCCATCTGCAAGACCTACGGTTGTCGTAGTTTTTCCCTCACCTGCCGGTGTCGGGTTGATGGCTGTTACCAGGATCAGCTTTCCGTCTTTTTTGTCTGTTTCTTTCAGAAGATTATAGTCGATCTTTGCTTTGTATTTACCATACTGCTCCAGATATTTGTCATCAATACCTGCTTTCTCTGCAATCTTGGTAATTGGCTCCATTGTGCACTCCTGTGCAATCTCGATGTCACTTTTAAATCCCATAATGTTCTCCTTTCTCCGCTGCAACCGTCTGCATCTTTTATCCCATAAAAAAGAGCAGTATCTGAAGTTTTTCAAATACTGCCCAGACGGTCGACTCATCGAATCTCCGGCTCCCTCGTGGTTATCCCACAACTCCGTCAGTCACCGAAGACTTTATTAATTTGATGATTGAATACTAACATATTTATTAGTACTTGTCAAGAAATTATCAAATTATTTTTTCACTTTTAAAGTGAGCTAAGTCTAATTTTCTGAATCATTTCCGTTCTATGTATTAGTTTTCTCTCCAACATTCGTACATATCTTTTTTCATCAAATCCTCTGTTATTTAATCGTATCTTGTACTGGTCATCCGTTAATGCGACTGTCCAGACGCCATAAACATATTACCACACTTATGAAATCAAATCTGCAAATCCTGTAGATACCAGGAATAATATCAGCATTACAACCGGCACTACATAACGGATCATAAAGCGATATAACCCTGCCCGTTTGAAGTGTTCCCCATTTCGTTCCACTTCTCCTATGATCCAGTCAGGGCCGATCACCCAGCCGATCAGAATGCTTGTCAAAAGTGAGATAAACGGCATCAGAAAACTGTTGCTGATATAATCCATCACATCCAGAAGCTGTCCAACGGAACCATTTGGCAGTTTAAGTTCAAAATACAGTTTGTTATAACCAAGGCAGATCAGTACTGCTGTAACAAGAGAATAAATCCCGACAGCACCACACATTTTCTTACGTGGTTTATGATAAAGTTCCATGCAGTTTGCAACCAGTGTCTCCATGACAGACACGCAGGAAGTCAGTGCCGCAAATCCCATCATCAGGAAAAATGCAATTGCCACCGGACGGCCAAATACTCCCATGGCATCAAAAACCTTTGGCAGTGAGATAAATATCAGGCTTGGGCCGGAAGCCATTCCATCCTTTCCGAGAAATACAAAAACAGCCGGTATGATCATCATTCCTGCAAGAAACGCAACGCCGGTATCAAAGATCTCAATCTGATTTGTTGCTTTATTTAAATTAACTTCATTTTTCACATAAGAACCATATGTAATCATGATTCCCATAGATACACTTAAGGAAAAGAATAACTGGCTCATCGCATCCAGAAGGATCTCCAGGAAGCGTTTTACCGTCAATCCATGAAAATCCGGTTTGAGGTAAACAGCCAGCCCCTGCATACCGGTGCGAACAGTTCCATCCGTATCAGTATGGGACAGTGTCAGTGAAAAAATCGCAATGATCACAATCAGAAGAATCAGCCCCGGCATAATGATCCTGGAAAACTTTTCGATTCCCTTTTCCACACCACGAAATACGATCCAGGCAGTCAGTGCCAGAAAGATCAGCATAAATACAACGGGTGCAATATCTGATGTAATAAATGATGTAAAGTATACATCTGAAGCCGCATCTTTCCCATCAGAAATAATATAAGTAAAAAAATATTTTACAATCCATCCACCGATAACAGAATAATAGGTCATGATCAATGCCGGAACCATAAACGTTAAATGTCCTAAAAATTTCCACTTTGGATCAAGAGATTCAAAAGCCCTCAATGCATTTTTCTTTGTCTTTCTCCCAAGTGCTACATCCGTTGTCAACAGTACAAATCCAAAAGTCAGTACCAGTACCAGATAAACCAGCAGGAAAAGTCCTCCGCCATCTTTGGCACAGAGATATGGAAATCTCCAGATATTTCCAACTCCTACTGCACTTCCGGCTGCCGCCAGGACAAAGCCTATTGAGCCGGAAAAGCTACTTCCTTTTTCTTTCATTTCAATTTCCCCTCTTCAAGTATATATTTGATATAGGCTGAAACCTTCAGCCTAACAGCCATATCTTACCTTAAATAAAGATAAGTGCAAATGGCAGAAGTTTCTTTTTACGAAATTTTATTTCAAAAAAGTTTCTTACTACTTTACAAAATACCGGTTTTTCCGATATAATCGTATACAATAAAAATTAATAAGAAAAATAGATAGTATGAGGAAACAAAATGAGTAATTTTACCTGTTATGTAGGTGAACAAATAAGAAAATACCGAAAAGCCGGAAAGATGACTCTGCAAGATCTGGCAGATGCCATCCATAAAAGTCGAGCTACCGTATGCAAATATGAAAATGGAGATATCTCCGTTGATATCGAAACTTTATATGAGATCAGCCAGATTCTCCAGGTATCTATGTCCCAGCTTACCACTGGTCTTCCTGAAACAGCCAGTAAACCGTCCAATGCACCGGGAAAAGGACAAAAAAGCCCATTTTTTCAGGCACAACGGCTATATTTTTACTTTTACGATGGACGCTATCAGCGTACGAAGGATGGCGTCATCGATATTTATGAAAAAAAAGGCGAATCCGGAAAATACGAAGCAACCTTAACGATCTGTTCTGTTTCTGCCAACGGAAGAAGCAGTGAGATTTTTTACACCGGAAAAGTTCTTTACAGTGATATGCTGATCCGTTTTTCCTTTGTAAATCAGTATAACCCACTGGAAGAAGATCTCCTGTACATTTTTAATCCTCTGGAGCTTCGAGATTTTACAACAGGACTTTTGTGTGGGATTTCCAGTGCGGATCTGATGCCCTGCGCATTCAAATGTGTGATCACTTTAAAACCACAGGAGCTTACCGAAGCGTTCCGTCACCAGCTGCTTTTTACAAAAAAAGATCTGAAGCGCTGGGAACAGCTGAATATGTTACTGATAGATAATATGGAAAAGTAGTTTTCTGCAAAAAACGGTACACCTTATATTTTATAAGCTGTACCGTTTTCGTATTTTTCTGTATCAGGGTTTGCCTGCAAACCCACACCGGATCGCCTGTGTCGGACATATCTTTTTACATCTTCCACATCGGATACATTCTGTACTGTTTGGATTTTCCGTCGGATCGACCTCCATCTGGCAGATATTCCTGCATTTTCCGCAGTGAACACATTTTTCTTTATCTACTCTGTAACGAAAAACGGAAACTTTATTAAATACCGAATAAAAAGCTCCCAGCGGACAGATATACTTACAGAATGGCCGGTATATCATAATTGATAAGATAATGGTGATCACCAGGATTGTATTTTTCCACATGTACAGCCAGCCTACTGCACTTCGCATGGATTTGTTCAGCAGCACCAGAGGGATACCTCCTTCCAGTGTTCCTGCCGGGCAGATCAGCTTGCAGAAATATGGTGCTCCCTGGCCCATGATATCTACTACAAACATGGGAAGTATGATCACAAATACAAGAAAGATCACATATTTCAGTTTTCGCAGAAGCTTATCTCCCCGAAATGTCCGGATCTTCTTTGGAAAAGGAATCTTGTTCAACAGATCCTGGATCAGTCCAAAGGGGCAGAGAAATCCGCACACCAGTCTTCCAAGCAACGCTCCTACAAAGATCAGAAATCCAGCTACATAATATGCCATCTTGAAGTTCCAGCTTCCGATCACAGCCTGAAGGGAACCAATGGGACAGGCCCCTCTTGCCCCGGGGCAGGAATAACAGTTCAGCCCCGGAACACAGACATTTTTCAGTTTTCCGGTATAGATCTTTCCAGTCACAAAGCCTGATATGTGACTGTTTGTAAGGGCCGCCCACAATGCCTGGATCCCATGCCGCGGCCATTCATTTATTTTCATCTTCTTATTATCCAATGCCAATACACTCCATACAGATGTTGATCGCTTTTGTAAAAACTACAGACACTTCGCCCCTGCAGATTCCCAGTATCATCAGTAAAATTCCCAAAACCGCCAGAGCAGGTCCGATCCACCTGGATTCTGTTATTTTCCGAATCATTTTTCCACTCTCCATAATGATCATCTTTTACTTTGAAACGTTTTTAAACTCTTTTTCCACGATTTCCTTCCATTCGTCCAGTGTATGGCTTCCTGTATAGGTATCGCCTACAATGTTTCCATCTTTGTCAACAAAAAATGTTTCAGGAAATGCGGAAATCCCCTGCAGACGGCCGTTCATCATAGTAGTATCCGGTATCAGGAACGGATATTTTGCTTTTGTTTTTTCCTGAAGAATGCCTGCTTTTTTTACAGCCTCCTCGTCCTGATTTCCCTTTTCATCTGTAGTATCAAGCACCACGCCTGCTACTCCGACACCTTTCTCTTTCATTTCTTTATAAAGCTCCTGAAGTTCCGGAATTTCTTTTACACATGGTGAACACCAGGTTGTAAAAACATTTACCAGCGTCAGGTCATAGTCACTGAATACTTTTTCTGTATATGTTTTTCCATCTATTCCTGTTGTTTCAAATTTTCCTACAGATTTTACATCCTCCGGGTTGACGCTGGTATCCTGTGGCTGGTCAAACACGGAAATATTCTGATACGGTGTCATTTCCGTAATGTCGGTTTTGATCTTTTCCAGCTCCTTTGTCAGCTTTTCATCTGCATCTTTGTTGGTGCTCAGATAATATTTGTATTTCCCGTCACTGCTGCTTCCAAGCTCTTTATGCTCTGTACAGCCTGTGATCTCATCCAGCTTTTTCTGTGAAGCTTCGTCATAAACGCCAATTGTACCAATTCTGTCCAGACCTGCCACCCAGTCGTCATATCCGGTTCCCATCTTCTGTATTTCGGCATTTTTCTGTTCCTCTGTCATTTTGCTCCAGCTTACGTAGGCATATGTCACTGCATTGGTCTGATTCTCAAAATCTTCCGTGGTAAGCATTGCAATGCTCTGGTCCTTGATCTGCTTTAACAGCTCCTTCGAAAGTGAAAGCTTCAGTCCCAGAAACGGATATTCATAAGAATCCTGTGCCTTGCAGGTTACGTCGGAAGGCTTAAATGTACCTGCTACCAGATCTGATGAAACTGCCTCTCCATCCACCGCCATTGCCTCTCCGATATCTGCTGTTTCCGTGCTTTCTGCCGCCGTTACCGGTACGCTTCCAAATGCAGATATTCCTAATACCGCTGCTGCCATAAGTGCTGTTATTTTCTGTGTTCTTAATTTCATTGTTTATATTCTCCCTTCTGATATCACCGGCCCATATCCGGAACCGACGTATAATATCCGGAACCGACGTATATTTTATATGTAAATCTTGCTCTCTGTAGCCTTACTATATCATCCCCTGTATAAAATCTCTGTTAAGAAATAAAAAAATTTACAGGAATTTTATGCTATACATGATATGATAGATAACAAAGCAAAATCAACTGTTTTTTAGGAGAATTTATTATGCATATATTGATAATCGAAGATGAAAAGCAGCTCTGCCAGTCTATTGCGGAGGGACTTCGCATGGATGGCTATGAAGCGGACACATGTTTTGACGGGGATGAAGGACTGGAATTATGTCTGGTGGAAAATTATGATCTCATCCTTCTTGATCTGAACCTTCCAGGCGTTGATGGTCTGGAAATCCTGCGCCAGTTTCGGGAATCCGATACTTCCACTCCCGTTTTGATCCTCTCTGCCAGAGGACAGATCCAGGACAAGGTTGAAGGGCTTGATCTCGGTGCCAATGACTATCTCACAAAGCCTTTTCATTTTGAAGAGCTGGAGGCACGGATCCGAAGTCTGACACGAAGGAAATTTATCCAGCAGGATGTATGTCTGCAATGCGGACGTATCAGCTTTGATACCCGTACAAGAAAGGCCAGTATCGATGGACTTCCTCTTTCTCTGACCCGAAAGGAAAGTTCTCTTCTGGAATATTTCCTTCTTCATCAGAACCGTATCATAAGCCCAGAAGAAATGATCGAGCATATCTGGGACGGAAGCGTCAACAGTCTCAGCAATTCCATTCGTGTCCACATTTCTTCTCTTCGAAAAAAGCTGCGCACGGCTCTCGGCTTTGATCCGATACAGAATAAGATCGGCCAGGGTTACATTTTAACGGAGGATATACAATGAAAAAAATAACCGGAAAGCTATCTCTTCAATGGCGTCTGACACTGATCACTGCGCTGCTTATGACAGTCACCTGCATTCTGATGTATTTTTTTATCAGTCAGTCTGCAGTTGCCGGAATGGAGAATCTGGGAGATTACATGATACGGATCGATAACCCAGATTCTGCTCCCATCACCTTTAATATGAATCCCTCCGTCTTATTTCCGGAGCTTTCCGATCAGCTGCAGTTAACCAAAAAACTTTTTCTCACCAAAGGACTCATGGTAACAGGGATCATCATCCTTCTCAGCAGCATCTGCACTTATTTTATCAGCCGTCAGGCATTACTTCCCCTGCGCAGACTCAGCCAGGAGGTAAACAAAATAGAGGTCCAGAACCTTTCAGAGGCTCTTGAAGTTCCTGCTACCAATGACGAGATTTCCCGCCTGACCATTTCATTTAACAAAATGCTCGCACGCCTAGATGAGGCATTTACTGCCCAGAAGCAGTTTTCTGCCAATGCAGCCCATGAGCTTAGGACTCCTCTTGCCGTTATCCAGACAAATCTGGAGGTCTTTGCCCGCAGGGAAACACCTGCTTTAAAAGATTATCAGGAGATTTTTGCCATGCTCCAGGAGCAGACCGGGCGACTTTCCCATCTGGCTGAAATCCTCCTGGATATGACCGGTGTACAGACTGTTGAACGTTCCGAGAGGATCTCTCTGGCAGCACTGACGGATGAGGTTTTCTGCGACCTGGCTTCCATAGCGGAACAGAAGGATGTTGAACTGATCCAGAAGGAGGGAGACTGCATTATTACCGGAAGTTACCTGCTGCTGTATCGTGCTGTGTACAATCTTGTGGAAAATGCGATCAAATACAATCACTCCGGTGGAAAAGTAACCGTAAATATCCATCTTTCCGAAGAAATAACAGATACATCCACCTCTGTCAATTACGCCTTTCTTGAAGTCTCTGATACCGGAATCGGCATTCCTCCTGAATATCAGGAAAAAATCTTCACCCCGTTTTTCCGTGTGGACAAATCAAGAAGCCGCGCTATGGGAGGTGCCGGCCTGGGGCTTGCACTTGTCAGTGAAATTGTCAGACAGCATAACGGACAGGTAAAAGTACTGGAAAGCAGCAAAAAAGGCAGCATGATCGCAATCATGCTGCCAGTCTGAACATGTTTGTATTACATTTACTTTATATGCTCATGAACGCAATCGCTTTGCGATCTGCGTTCAAATCCGAGTATATTTTCTCAACAATACTGTCTGTATCCATTTCGCAGGTAATAGCCTGTTCCCTGAGAACTGAAGAAAAATCTTTTTCTCTCCACCATCTGCGCATATCTTTTTCACCAAATTCTCTGTTTCTTGTATTATGTCGTCTCACGGTTTCTTCAAACGACAGATCAAATTGACACTCCCCACAGCTAAAGCAGGGGGATTCTTGCTTCTCCCACTACTGCATT
>NZ_JANGAA010000032.1:0-21598 GCF_024461705.1 Blautia sp. DFI.9.10 | reverse complement strand
ATAGGTAACAAAAAATGCCGTATTTATGCGGCTTGTGGCGTTTCGCAAACGCCTAGTGTAATATAAAAGACAAAGAGGAGGACAGGTATGCATAAGTGGAAGCTTTTTAAGAAGTCAGCTGCACTCGTTCTGAGTTCAGCGGTGATCGCGTCAGGAGTGCCGGTAACGGCAATGGCGTCTGAGGCGGAAGTTTTTAGTGACGTGTCAGAAGAAACACAAGGAGAGACAGCACAGGAAGAAGGAGAGAACGAGGATCAGGAGTCTGTTTCCCAGGAGCAGCCGGAAGTTGGTGAAGCTGATATTCAGTCGGAAGAGCCGGAAGAAAGTGATGCAGAAGCTATTCAGGAAGAAGTAGCAGAAATTTCAGCAGAAGAGATTCAACAGGAAGAGGAACCGCAGATCCAGGAGGATACAGAAGAGGCATTCGGTGATGGAGAAGCATTTATGGCAGAAGCAGGCGAGGTTCTTCAGGATGCTTCTGAGATCACTGTTGCAGGAGTGAAATATCTCTGGTCCATGCAGCCGGCAGAGGGATATACACAGATAGGAACAACAGGCGTTTATGTAAAAGTGGCAGATGGACAGACCGCTCTGAACGGAAAACTGTACGGAACGACAACTTTAAGTTATTCGGAATTTTATGCCGGGGATACCACTCAGGAGAGCTATGACGCTATCACTTCGGCAACAACGAGTAAAAATCAGATTTTTGCTAATGAGGACAGCACAGAGGTGACTTCTTCCGGATATCAGATCCAGGGTGTGAAGAATGTAAGTGTTGCAGTGGACGCGGAAACCTATGTAGATGCACAGGCGCTGAAAGCTGCTTCCAAGCTTCCGAGAGAGGGTGTCTATACAGAGGCAGCAGATATTACGCTGAATGAAGCACCGTCACAGGAAACAGGACAGTATAAAACTCTGAATACAGACGGAACATATAGTGCAACAAAATTCGATGTAAAAGCAACGGTCACAGATGCATCCACCCAGATTCAGGCACCATCGATCTGGGGTGATTACATGCTGGTGGTAAAAGAAGCCGGCACAAAATATCTCCGCAATTCCAGACAGGGTGATTTTGCTGTAGGCGGAAATACACTGGGAGTGATCCTTGAAACTGCCAGTGGCAAGAAGGTAGGACTTCGTCATACCTATGAAATCTGGGTACAGCCCTACGAACTTGCGTTTTCAGCAGGATCCGGGCTTATCGGGGAAAAAATTTCAAAGGTGACTTATATTACTCCGGACGGCTCCTATGTATATGAGTTCGGAGACAAAGCTCCTCTTGTGAAAAAACAGCCTGAAGCAGGAATGAAGGTACAGGCGGCTTTTGTAAAAGAAAATACAACCCAGGTTAAAGTTGATGACCTTGACAAATATGAAAACCCTAAGGTTTCCGTATACTACACAACAGGAAGTGGCCATGGTAAAAAGACAACGTATGTTGTAGATCATGCAGTGGCAGAGAATGGGGTGGTAACCTTTGACAGCAGTGTAGCCAGGGCCGGGGATGAGATCTACACGGTTATGATCTCAAGCGACAATTATGTGGATATGACAAAAAATATCACACTGACAGGCCAGCCGATCACGGTTTCCAATGTTTCCTATTACTGGGTAAAGGGAGCGGTGGATGGATATACACAGATTCCGGGAACAGATATTTATTATAAGGTGGCAAATGGACATCAGGCACTGACAGGAACACTTTACGGTACGGCATCTCTGTCATACGAGGAATTTTATGCGGGAGATGCAACGAGCCGCAAGTATGATTCCGTTACATCTGCCACAACCAGAAAAAGTACTGTTTTCGGAAATGCAGATGTTCAGAATCTGACAGAAAATGGCTATGAGATCGCAGGAGTAAAAAAGGTTAATGTAGCTACAGATGCAAAAACGTATGTAGAGGCGCAGATCCTTTCAGAAGCGGGAGAACTTCCGGAAAGCGGAGTATATACAGAAGCAGCAGGGATCACCCTGGGACGTACTCCGACGGTAGAGCCTGGGCAGTATAAAACACTGAATACAGATGGAACATACAGTGCTACAAAATTTAATGTAAAAGCAACTGTGACAGATGCGGAGGCAACACTCAAAACATCTTCTCGCTGGGGAGATTATGAGATTGATGTAAAAGAAACCAGCACAAAATATCTCCGCAATACAAAGAGTGATTCCGATTTTGCAGTTAACTCCGGGATTCAGGGAATGATCCTGGAAACAACAGACGGCGGAAAATATGGCATGCGTCATATGAACGAGATGTGGCTGAAGGTGTATAAGGTTGCCTTTGCAAAAGATACAGGTCTTGAGGGAAAAACCGTAAACAAGATCACGTACATTATGGCAGACGGCGCGTATGTATATGAATTTGCAGATGGTATTTATGTTAAACCGCAGGCAACAGAAGAGATGGCTGTTTCTCCGGAATTTACGGACAGCACCCATGTTAAGCTTGCAAATCTTGATAAATACAAAAATCCGAAGGTATCTGTTTTCTATACAACAGGTGTCGGACATGCTTCAGAGACAACATATCTTGTACAGGATGCAGTAACTACAGATGGAGTGGTTGCTCTGGATTCCACTGTAGCGAGACCGGAAAATGAAACCTATACAGTAAGAGTTTCCAGTGATGGTCATGCAGATGTTTCTGTTCAGCTGGTGTATGGAACGATTGCTTTTAAAGAAAATTCAGGAGTTCTTTATATCGGAAGCTCCAGACAGCTTGAAGCAACAGGCGAGAATTGCAAGGATGTAACATACGCTTCCGATAATGAAACGGTTGCATCTGTGGACGAGAACGGAAAAGTAACTGCGAAAGCAGCAGGAACAGCCGTGATCACAGCAACATCTGCAGCAGGAAAAACTGCACAGTACAAGCTTACTGTAAAAACGCCATCTGTAAAACTGAATGCATCAGCGAAGACGCTTTATGTAAAAGGATCTCCAGCTACAGTGACGCTGAAAGCAACGACCGCAGGTGTTACCGGAAAAGTAACCTATACAAGCAGTAAACCATCTGTTGTAGCTGTAGCCGCAAATGGAAAGGTAACTGCAAAGGCGGCAGGTACAGCTGTGATCACAGCGAAATGCGGAAATTATAAAGCAACCTGCAAGATCACAGTTAAGAAGCCGTCTGTAAAAGCTTCGGCTTCAGCGAAAACTGTATTTGTGGGTGGAACAAGCCAGATCAAAGTGGAAAAAACAGGCGTTAGCGGAAAAGTTACTTATACAAGCAGTAATAAATCCGTTGCAGTGGTAAGCGCAGGCGGAAAAGTAACAGCAAAAAAAGCAGGAACAGCTACAATTACAGTAAAATGCGGAAGCTACAAAGCAACCTGCAGGATCACAGTAAAAAAAGGTAGCCTGAAGATCACATCCAAAACAGCTGTAAATGTAAAAGCAAAGAAAACAACAGCCATCAAGGCAGTTGCTACTTCAAAGGCAAAGATCACCTACAGAAGCAGCAATACAAAAGTTGCTACTGTAAGCAGCAAAGGTGTCGTTAAAGGTGTGAAAAAAGGAAAAGCTGTTATCTATGTAAGCAGCAACGGAATCACAAAAAAGGTAACAGTTACAGTGAAATAAGCATATATTTCACTTGAATATACTTGATATGTTATAAAGAACCTTTCCCAAAACTGCTTCGGGTCTGCGAAAATGCATGCCCGAAGCAGGAAAAAAGAAAAAATTCGATTTTTTTGAAAAATTTTAATTTTTTCTATTGACAAAGTACAGAAACTCTAATATAATAGCTCTTGCAGTTGAGCAATACACAAACAACTGAAACAGAATAACGAAGCGTGGCTCAGTTTGGTAGAGCGCTGCGTTCGGGACGCAGAGGTCGCAGGTTCAAATCCTGTCGCTTCGACTAACAGCTTGAGAATCCCTTGGTTGAGGGGTTCTTTTTTATGTTTGTACATCCTGGAGCTTTTTTCAGTTGATGGAATGATTTCTCTCGATCTTCATATATATTAACGAAACCGAAATACCGGAGGGACGTGCGTTGGCTGGATATCAGCGTTTTGTTGCGTATGTGTACGAGTATCGGAAAGGAAAAAAAGATGGCAGCAGCGGTTATGTGAGGGTGGAGGCCAGAGATAGGAAATGCCGTGTGGAGGTTCATCTGCGCTGCGTTGGACTGGAGCCTGGAAGTCGGTGCAGAGTGTATGGGTTTGTGCGGCAGGAAGGGCTGATGGATGGTATTTTGATCGGAAGCTGTGTTACAGGGCGGGAGCGGATCGAGTGCGCACTGGAAACGGATACAGGGGATATTGGAGGCATGGGAAAAAGTCTTCAGGAGCTTGGAGGACTGCTTCTGATCTCCGATGCCGGCGGATTCTGGGGAACGGAATGGGATGATCAGCCGATCCGGCCGGAGAATTTCCGCGAGTGGAAGAAAAAAGAAACGGAACCTCGGAAGGAAACGGAGAAAACAGGAACGGAATATCAGAAGGCGGCGGAGAAAAAAGGCAGAGAGCGGGAAGAAAAGGAAGAAGAAAATCAAAAAGATGGAACCTTGCCAGAAGTGCAGGAAAATCAGAAGGAGTCAGACAGGATCATGACGGTGGAGGAGATTCAGGAGGATGTATTAAAGACATCGGAAACCGGAAATTCATATCAGGCTCCCGGTCCGCATCCGCCGGAGCCACCGCGACCAGGCCAGCCATCACCGCATCCGCCGGAACTACCACGGCCAGGCCAGCCGTCACCGCATCCGCCGAAGCCACCGCGACCGGAGCCATCTCGTCCACTTCCGGGAATACCCTGTGATGATCCCTTTAACGACGGCTATTTCACAGACTGCCGCAAGATTAGACCATCGGACTGCAGTGCCTTATGCAGAAAAAACGGCTGCTTCTGCAGCAACCGTTTTGTCATGTACGGATATCAGAATTTCGGCCATCTTCTGCTGTGCAGAAATCCCCGGGGACAGTACATACTGGGAGTACCCGGTGGATACAGCCAGCAGGAACGGTTTATGGCCAATATGTTTGGCTTTCCCTACTTTAAGGAATGTCCGGATATTCATATCCCAGGCGGAAAGGGAGGATACTGGTACTGTTTTATTAACATCTGATCAGAAAAATTTCGGCATCCATGCAGATAAGCAAACAGTTTTGCAAATCCGCAGATCACAGCTCCATACCACGAATTTCTACTACCGGGATCGTCTGAGACAGGATATCCCGGTAGTTTTTCATTTCTTCCTCGGAGCAGGCAGAGAATCCCGGTATCAGAACTCCGTCGGAATCCCGGTAAGCCTGGAGATAATAAGCTTTTGCACCGCTTAACCATCGGCTGATCTCCTGAAAATCTTTTTCGGAATGAAGTTCCCTCACAACTGTTGTACGAAATTCATAATCAAGGTGTCCGTCCAGCAGCCATCCGGCAGTTTCCCGGATCCCATCCAGATCAGCATGTACACCGGTAAGCACATGATAGTTGGAAGGACAGGCCTTGATATCCATGGCAACTTTGTTGATCAGGTCAGCTGCTGCGAGATTTTTTACCACGGAGGGGCGGGAACCGTTGGTATCGAGCTTCACATCATAGCCCAGCTCCCTGATCCTGCTGAGAAATTCCGGCAGCTCCGGTGCAAGTGTGGGTTCACCGCCGGAAATACAGACGCCATCGAGAATCCCCTTTCTTTTTTTTAGAAAAGCCAGGATTTCCTCCTGGGAATATTCAGGCTGGGTGTCAGGCTCCACGACAAGAGCTCCATTCTGGCAGAATGGGCAGCGGAAGTTGCAGCCGCCTAAGAATATGGTACAGGCTACCCTTCCCGGATAATCCAGCAGGGTTGTTTTGTTAAATCCACATATTTTCATAGGAAAATCCCCTTGTTTCTCTTATTTATGATACTACAAGCATACTCTCCCCCGAAAAAAGCTGCAAGCCTTTTTAAACGAATCAAGTAAGTTTCCTGCGGAGCTGCGAAAAGCAGTAAGCAGAGATGGGGACTTGCTCATGGAAGAAAAAAACATATAATTTATGGGCTACACCTCCTGGGGCTGCATTGACCTTGTCAGTGCATCTACAGCAGAGCTGAAAAAACGCTACGGCTACATTTACGTGGACCGCAACGACGATGGAACAGGTACACTGAACCGTTATAAGAAAAAATCCTTCTATTGGTATAAAGATGTGATCGCTACCAATGGTGAGTCACTTCACAAATAATCTGGCTGCTTGACTTTCCGGAAAAAGCAGATATAATGCATTCATTGACGCAGACAATGGAGTTCGCGAGAGCTTCCGTTGTCTGCGTTTTTGGCTGTGTGCGAATATCTGTTTTGCAGTAGATTGACATGGAATATTTGAAAAGTTATAATCGAACGGACAGAAGGCTGAGAGCAGTCTTAGTATGAACAGATAGAATCCCGGAGCTTTTTCCGGAATGTGAAGTTACAGGAGGAGTAAAAACGTGACAGATCAGGAACGTTTTATGAAAGAGGCAATCCGCCAGGCAAAAAAGGCCCGTGCATTGGAGGAAGTGCCGATCGGCTGCGTGATCGTGCATGAGGGAAAGATCATAGCCAGAGGCTACAATCGCCGCAATACAGATAAAAATACCTTATCTCATGCAGAGCTTAATGCTATCCGAAAGGCAAGTAAAAAGCTGGGAGACTGGCGTCTGGAGGGATGCACCATGTATGTAACGCTGGAGCCTTGTCAGATGTGTTCCGGTGCACTGGTACAGTCCAGGATCGATGAGGTGGTGATCGGCTGTATGAACCCGAAAGCAGGCTGTGCCGGATCTGTGATGAATCTTCTTCAGATCGAAGGCTTTAATCATCAGGTAAAGATCACAGAAGGGGTATTGGAAGAGGAATGCTCCGAAATGCTTTCCACATTTTTCAGGGAACTGCGGGAGAAAAAGAAGCAGGCAAAAATCCTGAAGAAGCAGGAAGCAGAGCGCCTTGCCGGACAGACACAGTCAGAGAGAGCGGAATAGAACGAAAAATCCCGGGAGATTTACTCTTGACAGAATCCTGTGAAAATATCAAAATAAAATCATAAATGGATTTCACTATTACAGACAGAAAATCCATTCAGGTCAAACGAAAGTCGTTGATACAGGAACGACAGAAAATGGAGGAACAAAAATGGAACTTGAAGCTTTAAGAAAAGACATGGTAGCAGCAATGAAGGCCAAAGATAAGGTAACAAAGGAAGCAGTTTCCGCACTGATCGCAGCAGTAAAAAAAGCTGCCATTGATGAGGGATGCCGTGATGACATCAAAGGAGAGCTTGTAGACAAAGTTATCCTGAAAGAGCTGAAAACAGCAAAAGAGCAGATCGACACCTGCCCTGCAGAACGTACAGATCTGAAAGAGGAGTATCAGGCAAGATATGATATCATTGCGAAATATGCTCCGAAGCAGATGGATGAAGCAGAGATCAAGGCTTATATCGAGGAGAAATTTGCAGATGTTCTGGCAACAGGAAATAAAGGCCAGATCATGAAGGCAGTTATGGGAGATCTGAAGGGAAAGGCAGACGGCAAGCTGATCAATCAGGTAGTTGCCGGATATTGTAAATAAAATAATAGTACAAAAAATCCCGCCGGATCAGTCATAAATGACAGACCCGGCGGGAATGCTGTTTATATAGAGATCATATATTATAACCTTTTTTACGCGCGCCGCACCTCGGAATGGTCTCACAGACGTTACCTTTACAGTTAACTCAGCCCAGGCACCCTCACGGCACACAAGAGCTTCTGCTTAGTGCTGCTGCATTCCTGCCCTGACACGGTTCACAGATTCCTGTTGCGTAAGACCCAGACGTCAACGCCACTTATAAAGGGCTGCTCTGCAAGATACAAGCCTCAGATTGGCATCACCCCTGCTGTAGCGGATTGCAGGTACAGGGCACCGCTATCTCCCCGGCTGCGCGGAATTTAATTATAGACTCTGAAACCGGATTTGTCAAGGTACAGACCGAAATAAATCAGTTCATATTAAGTGTACAGTACTGTACCGCTCCGTTTTTGGTGTTGCGAAGGGTGAAGCTGATATAGGCGGACTGCTTCGCAGAAAGGTTTCCGATACGGAGCGTGGAAGAAGAAGCCCCGCTGTTAGGAGCGTTGTAATTGGTACTATACTGTGTATGGGTCCGGTTGTTGTTGAAAGAAACGCCTGTGATCTTCCAGCCATTTGCAGCGGTGCATTTCATGACAGCATTCTTCTGTGCCTTGTTGGCGTAACGAAAGGCGTTATGGCCGGAGCTTTTGAATTTTCCGGCAAGATTGCCTTTTACACCTGTGATGGAGACGGATTTCAACGGGTTGACATAACGAAGAACCTTGATGGTGGAAGTATAGGTTTTGTTTCCGACCTTGAAGGAAATCTTTCCGGTTCCGGGCTTTTTAACGGCAAAACCGATATTGTAGAAATGATCGGAGTGAGTGTACGGTTTTGCACCCTTGCGGAAAGCCTCCGTGGTACTTTTGAAGCTGCTGGAACCGAAGTAATCCAGTGCGATCACAGATCCTCCGCTGACTACTTTAACATTGGATTTGAGAATGTTCTGTTTAGCAGGAATATTGCTGATCGAGATCTCATCGTATCCCAGGTCCTTTCCGGATGTGGGCATATAAACGATCCGGGTTTTGGAATAATTGATCGCTGCACTGGCGGCGAGAGGAGTCATGGCGCATACCATGGCTGCGGCTAATAAAGCGCAGGATAGTTTTTTGAGAAATTTTTTCATAGGACTCTCCTTTCTAGACGAAAATTTTCTGTAAACATACGAAAGTTACTGATAATTTTATTTTACGATGTGATACAGGTAAAGTCAATCAATACACTCGCTGTTTTCGTGCTTTTTTGGCTATTGTACACTGCCTGAAAATGCTTTATAATATTATATTGTGTAAAACTCTGTGAAAAGAGAGGATACAGTAGTTGTTCTGCAGAAATACGTCAGGTGGAATATCTGTCTTATATGCAGACAGCAACAAATAAAATGTGCACATAAGAGGGCACAGAATGGAGGACGCTATGATTAAAAGAATCGGTCTGCTGACAAGCGGTGGTGACTGTCAGGCACTGAACGCAACCATGAGAGGCGTTGTAAAGGGTCTGAGCAACAGCGTTGAGAACCTTGAGGTTTATGGATTTGATGACGGATATAAGGGACTGATCTACGGGAAATATCGTATGCTTACAGCCAGGGACTTTTCCGGAATCCTGACTCAGGGCGGAACTATTCTCGGAACATCCAGACAGCCATTCAAACTGATGCGGGTTCCGGATGAGAAGGGACTGGATAAGGTTGAGGCCATGAAACAGACTTACTATAAGCTCTGTCTTGACTGTCTTGTGATCCTCGGCGGAAACGGAACGCAGAAAACCGCCAATCTTCTCCGCGAGGAAGGCCTGAATATCATCCATCTTCCGAAGACCATTGATAATGATATCTGGGGTACAGATATGACCTTTGGCTTCCAGAGCGCTCTGGAGATCGCAACAAATGCCATTGACTGCATCCATACAACAGCTGCATCTCATGGACGTGTATTTATTGTTGAGATCATGGGACATAAGGTCGGAAGCCTTACACTGAATGCCGGTGTTGCAGGCGGAGCAGATGTGATCCTGATCCCGGAGATCCCATACGATATCAATAAGGTTGTAGAAGCCATCCAGAAGCGTAACAAGGCAGGCAAGCGTTTTACCATTCTTGCAGTAGCTGAGGGAGCTATCTCAAAAGAAGATGCAGAGCTTCCGAAGAAAAAATACAAAGAAAAGCTTGCGGAAAGAGCGAAGAAATATCCGTCTGTATCCTATGAGATCGCAGACCAGATCCAGCAGGTGACCGGAAGTGAGGTACGTATCACAGTTCCGGGACATATGCAGCGAGGCGGAGAGCCATGTGCATATGACCGCGTTCTTTCCACAAGGATCGGTGCCGGTGCAGCGCAGGCGATCATGGATGAGGAATACGGTGTTATGATCGGTGTCATCAACGGCAAGATCAAGAGGGTTCCTCTTGCTGAATGCGCAGGCAAGCTGAAAATGGTATCTCCAAAGGATCAGCTTGTAAAAGCAGCCAAACAGATCGGAATCAGTTTTGGCGATTAATGAATTATGAGTCATCTGGCCGCCGCGGGAGTCTTTCCGCGGCGACTGTGGCGAAGAGAAGGAGAGTTTTATGAGTTATACTGCTCTTTACCGTAAATTTCGTCCCGACAATTTTGACGATGTAAAAGGACAGGATCATATTGTGACAACACTGACCAACCAGATCAAGGCGAACCGTATCGGACACGCATACCTGTTCTGCGGAACGCGTGGTACCGGAAAAACTACGGTTGCAAAGATCCTGGCGAAGGCAGTAAACTGTGAACATCCTGTAAATGGCAGCCCCTGCAATGAATGTGCCATGTGCAAGGCCATTCAGGCGGGAACTGCCATGAATGTGATCGAGATCGATGCAGCCTCCAACAACGGTGTTGATAACATCCGTGAGATCCGTGAGGAAGTGGCTTATCGTCCAACCGAGGGTAAATACAAGGTTTATATCATCGATGAGGTGCATATGCTCTCAACAGGTGCATTTAATGCTCTTCTGAAAACATTGGAGGAGCCGCCTTCTTATGTTATTTTTATCCTGGCGACTACAGAGGCCCACAAGATACCGATCACAATACTGTCCAGATGTCAGCGCTATGACTTTCACCGGATATCCATTGATACCATTGCTGCCAGACTTTCCGAGCTTCTGACAGCAGAAGGGGTGGAAGCAGAGGAGAAGGCTGTACGCTATGTGGCAAAAAAAGGCGACGGGTCCATGCGAGATGCCCTGAGTCTTCTGGATCAGTGTATTTCCTTTTATCTGGGACAGGTGCTTACTTATGATAAAGTCCTGGATGTTCTGGGAGCTGTGGATACAGAGGTATTCAGCAGGCTTCTCCGAAAGGTTCTTTCCGGCGATGTGACAGGTTCCATCCATGTGCTGGAGGACCTGATCACAGGCGGCCGGGAGCTGGGACAGTTTGTATCAGATTTTACCTGGTATATGCGAAATCTTCTGCTTGTGAAGACTTCCGAAAATCCGGAGGAAGCCATTGATGTTTCTTCTGAGAATCTGAAACTTCTGAAGGAAGAGAGCGGGATGACAGATGTGGAGACGCTGATGCGTTACATTCGTATTTTTTCTGATCTGTCCAATCAGATCCGTTTTGCAAGCCAGAAGCGTGTATTGGTGGAAATCGCACTGATCAAGCTGTGCAGACCGGCCATGGAGACAAATCTGGACTCTGTTCTTGACAGGCTTCGTGTCCTGGAAAAGCAGATGGAGGAACGGCCTGTGCAGCAGGTGATCGTTCGGGAGAGCGAGGCCGGTGGAACCGGGGAACCGGGGGCGGCAGTGACCGGTACAGCAACGGTACAGCAGCAGAAACCACAGAAGGCAGCTCCTGAGGATCTTCAGAAGATCGTGGCAGGCTGGCGTGCCATCGTGGGTCAGACTACCGGACTTTTCAAGCAGTCCCTGCAGCGTGCAGTCCCCAAGTATAACGGAGAAACAGGAGATCCCATCCTTTATGTGGAATTCCAGGATTTTCTGGGGATGAATTATGTAGACAATCCGGAGGCGAAGAAAGAGCTTCAGGACATTATTGCTGCCCGGACAGGCAAGAGCGTGGAGATACATATGCTGGTAGCCAACAAACATCAGCACACCAATCTCGCGCAGATCACAGTAGACGATGCACTTCGGGAGAATATCCACATGGATATCGTAGTGGAAGAAGACCCGGATGAGGAGTCATAAATCCGTAAACAAAAAACAGGAGGAAAGTATTATGGCAAAAAGAGGTGGATTTCCTGGCATGGGTATGCCGGGAAACATGAATAATCTTATGAAACAGGCGCAGAAAATGCAGCGTCAGATGGAAGAAAACCAGAAAGCTCTTGAGGAAAAAGAGTTTACAGCAACAGTAGGCGGCGGAGCTGTTTCCGTTACAGTTTCCGGTAAACGTGAAATAACAAAGGTCACACTTTCCGAGGAAGCGGTAGATCCGGATGATATCGAGATGCTTGAGGACATGATCGCGGCAGCAACAAATGAGGCGCTCCGTCAGGTTGAGTCCGAGTCAGCAGCAGTGATGTCCAAACTCACAGGCGGCCTTGGCGGTCTTGGCGGAGGTCTTCCTTTCTGATGGAATATTACAGCAGCCATATCAATAAACTTATTGAGCAGCTTTCCCATCTTCCGGGGATCGGAGCCAAATCTGCCCAGCGTCTTGCATTTCATATCATGAATATGCCGAAGGACCAGGTGGAGCAGCTGACCGCCTCCATTACCGATGCAAGGCAGAATGTTCAGTACTGTAAGTGCTGTTACACGCTGACAGATCAGGAGCTTTGTCCGATCTGCGCCAATCCCAAAAGGGATCACAGCACGATCATGGTGGTTGAGAATACCAGGGATCTGGCAGCATATGAGAAAACAGGTAAATTTGACGGTGTATATCATGTACTTCATGGCGCGATCTCCCCGATGCTTGGGATCGGGCCGGATGATATCAAACTGAAGGAACTGATGAAGCGCCTTCAGGGGGATGTAAAGGAAGTTATTGTGGCAACCAATTCCAGTCTTGAAGGCGAAACGACAGCTATGTACATCAGTAAGCTGATCAAACCGACCGGGATCAAAGTAAGCCGTATCGCCAGCGGAGTTCCGGTGGGCGGTGATCTGGAGTATATTGATGAGGTGACACTTCTCCGGGCACTGGAAGGAAGAGTGGAACTATAACCGGATCAGGTGAAAAATTCCCTGAGGGATTGCAAAAAGTGATAAGCAGCCAGGAAATTTCCCCAGGTTATAAAGGAGGTGAGACTGGTGGCAAAAAAGAAAGCAACCTCATCGGATGTGGCAGCACGCGCAGGAGTTTCCCAGGCAACGGTATCCATGGTGCTGAACCGGAAATATAATGTTTCTTTTTCGAGAGAAACTGTGGAGCGGGTGGAGCAGGCGGCCAGAGAGCTTGGCTATGAGCTTCCCGGACGTCGGAAACACAAAGCTGACAGAAAAGAAAAGCTGATCGTTGTTTTCTGCCCCACACTCACCAGTCCCTATTATGTACTGCTGCTTCAAGGGATCGAGGCTGTGGCCAATGAGCAGGGATATGGGGTATTTATCTGCAACACCCAGCGCGATGCGGGGCTGGAAGAAAAATATCTCCGTATGATGCAGACCATGCGGCCGGCAGGGATCATCTATACCTGCAATCCTCATCCGGATTTCCAGCATCAGGTAGAAAAGATCGCAAAAGAAACACCGCTGGTCATCATCAGCAACAAGGAAAAAACAACCACGGTAGATGCTATCAATCAGGACAACACAGTGGTAGGAAGGCTGATGGCCAGACATCTTCTTGATCTGGGGCACACGGATGTGGCATTTATCACGCCGCCTCTTACCAGACGGCAGTGGCAGCGCTCCAAGCGTGTGGAGGGCTTTGTCCGCGAGTTTGAAAAAGAGGGAAAAAAAGATCATGTGCTCATCAAGGCGGCAGATGAATCCAATGACAGAAAGATCCCGCGGATGGATTCCGAGTATGCCATGGGCTACGAACTGACCATGGAACTTCTCCAGGAAGGACAGAAATTTACGGCTATCGCAGGACAGAATGACATGATGGCTATAGGCGCCATTGATGCGCTGCATGAAATGAGGATACACGTTCCGAAGGATGTTTCTGTCATAGGGTGCGACAATATTTTTTATTCCGGCATCCGCAGGATCTCCCTGACAACCATTGATCATTTTGTTGCGCTGAAGGGAAGAGATGCCTGTGACATCATCATCCGTAAGATCGACATGAATGATAAATTTTACCTGGATGAAAGACCTGCCAGCCTGTATAATATCGAATATACCCCGAAGCTGATCACGCGCCGCACGACGGGGTATGCAAGACTGGACAGAAACCAGTCTGATGAACAGAAAAATAAATAATAGCGCAAAAATTATTAATAATAATATATAGAGAGAGTTTCCATGACACATTTGAATAGAAACCTTGTTAGCTACGATAATTACGGCGATATTCGAATTGAGGAAAATGGAAAGAAGCTGTTTTGAGTGAAAAAATTGACAGACACTATTAATAAAATGTTATTTTATTAATAGAATATTTATTAATAAAAAACAGGTGTCTTGACCCCCGCAATGAGTTTGTTATAATGGAATCATCAAGAAAAAGAACGAACGTAAACAGGAGGAAAAAACAATGAAATTTTTTATCGACACAGCTAAAGTAGAGGATATCAGAGAAGCAAATGACATGGGAGTTATCTGTGGAGTTACAACAAACCCGTCTCTGATCGCCAAAGAAGGAAGAGACTTCAACGAGGTGATCAAAGAGATCACAACGATCGTTGACGGACCGATCAGTGGTGAGGTTAAAGCTACCACAACAGATGCTGAGGGAATGATCCGTGAGGGACGTGAGATCGCAGCGATCCATCCGAACATGGTTGTTAAGATTCCTATGACAACAGAGGGACTGAAGGCAGTTAAGGTTCTTTCCTCTGAGGGGATCAAGACAAACGTTACTCTGATCTTTTCTGCTAACCAGGCACTTCTTGCAGCAAGAGCAGGTGCTACATATGTATCTCCGTTCCTTGGAAGACTGGATGACATCTCCACAGATGGCGTTGAGCTGATCCAGCAGATCGCTGAGATGTTTGCAGTTGCAGATATCCCGACAGAGATCATCGCAGCAAGCGTTCGTCATCCAATGCATGTAACTGCATGTGCACTTGCAGGCGCAGATATCGCTACGGTACCGTTCAAGGTAATTGAGCAGATGACACATCATCCGCTGACAGATGCAGGTATCGCTAAATTCCAGGCTGATTACAAGGCAGTATTCGGTGAGTGATCGAAACCTCTTTTATATACAAATTCCCTGTGAACAGCAGGGCACTAAAAAGGAGACATTTATAACATGGATAAGTTAGAACTTCAGAAAGTTGCCAACGAAGTCCGCAAGGATATCGTAACAGCAGTCCATGCAGCAAAGGCCGGCCATCCGGGCGGATCCCTTTCTGCAGCAGACGTGTTCACCTATTTATATTTTGAAGAGATGAACATCGATCCGAAGGATCCTAAGAAGGCAGACCGTGACCGCTTTGTCCTTTCCAAAGGACATACAGCACCGGGACTCTATTCTGTACTTGCAGAGAGAGGATATTTTCCAAAAGAGGATCTGAAAACACTTCGTCATCTGGGCTCCTATCTTCAGGGACATCCGGATATGAAGCATATTCCGGGCGTTGATATGTCCAGTGGTTCTCTTGGTCAGGGAATCTCTGCAGCAGCAGGTATGGCTCTTTCTGCCAAACTCAGTAATGATGACTATCGAGTATATACTCTGCTGGGTGATGGTGAGATCGAGGAAGGCCAGGTGTGGGAGGCAGCTATGTTCGCAGGCTTCCGTAAACTGGACAACCTGGTTGTGATCGTAGATAACAATGGACTTCAGATCGATGGTGACATTGCAGATGTATGCTCCCCGTATCCGATCGACAAGAAATTTGAAGCTTTCAATTTCCATGTGATCAATGTTGCGGACGGCAACGATATGGATCAGCTGAAGGCTGCTTTTGATGAGGCAAGAGCTACAAAGGGTATGCCGACAGCTATCATCATGAAAACAGTAAAAGGTAAAGGCGTTTCCTACATGGAGAACGCAGTAGGCTGGCACGGAAAAGCTCCGAATGATGAGCAGTATGCACAGGCAATGGAAGATCTGGAGAAGGTAGGTGAAGCATTATGTCAGAAGTAAAGAAAATCGCAACGAGAGCAAGCTACGGCAGTGCCCTCATAGAATTAGGAAAAAAACACGAGGATCTTATCGTTCTTGACGCTGACCTTGCTGCAGCTACACAGACAGGTATGTTTAAAAAAGAATTCCCGGAGCGTCACATTGACTGCGGTATCGCAGAGTGCAACATGATGGGTATTGCAGCAGGAATCGCTTCCACAGGTAAGGTTCCCTTTGCAAGTACTTTTGCAATGTTTGCAGCAGGACGTGCTTATGAGCAGGTTCGTAACTCCATCGGATATCCGAAGCTGAATGTAAAGATCGGAGCAACTCACGGCGGTATTTCTGTAGGTGAAGACGGCGCCACACATCAGTGCCTGGAGGATTTTGCCCTGATGAGAGTGATTCCGGGCATGGTCGTTGCAAGTCCTTCTGATGATATCGAAGCAAAAGCTATGGTTGCTGCTGCTTACGAGCATCAGGGACCGGTATACATGAGATTCGGACGTCTTGCTGTTCCGGTTATCAATGACAGACCGGATTATAAATTTGAGCTTGGTAAGGGCATCGTTCTCCGCGAGGGAAAAGATCTTACCATCATCGCAAACGGACTTTGCGTTGCACCGGCTCTTGAAGCAGCTGAGAAGCTTGCAGCAGACGGAATCGATGCAAAAGTGATCAATATCCATACCATCAAGCCTCTGGATGAGGACCTTGTTGTTGCAGCTGCCAAAGAAACCGGCAAGGTTGTAACTGTTGAGGAGCATTCCATCATCGGCGGTCTTGGCGGAGCTGTATGCGAGTGCCTGGCTGAGAAGGCACCGGTACCGGTTAAACGTATCGGAATCCATGATGTATTCGGTGAGTCCGGTCCGGCATTAGAGCTTCTTCATAAATACGGTCTCGATGCAGAGGGTATCTATAAGCAGATCAAGGAGTTCGCATAATCAAGATCAACAGGGGATAAGTCTGTTTCTGCAGGAAGTATCTTAAGGATCCCGCAGGCGATCACATCTGCAAGTGCTACCACGGTGGAGAGCCGGGTAGTCTGCAGGGTAAGCTGCTCCATGATTCCGGCAGTATTTACAATGCCGGTGATATGGATGTCCCCTACAGGTGGAAGATCTTTCTGAACACCAGCACCTGGGTAAAGTGCACCATTTCCAATGGTCACATAGCCCAGGTGTTTTTTTTGTCCAAGAGAAGCGTCTATGGCGATCACGAGGGCGTGTGGATGAAGCCTTGTGATAAGCGATGAAGTTTTTTCCAGGTTCAGGGCATGGACCGGGCAGGAAAGAGTGCCGTAGACAAAAATATGTCCGGTTTCATGAGGATGAAGAAGGTGTCCGATATATGGGCCTAAACAATCTCCGGTAACACGATCACTACCAATGCATAAAAACACGATCTCAGTCCATTTCTTGGGACAGTGAAGAATGCATTTTTTCAGAAGATAAGCAATCTCGCCGGATGAACCGTTTTTTCCGGCATCAATGTAAAAAGCCATGAGAAACCTCGATTCTTTTTTCACTCTATCATATCCTGAAAAAAGGAAAAATATGCATGGTGCGGAATCTGTCGCTAAATTCTGTGGACAGACTCTTACATTCTGCTAAAATCCGCATTTTTACTGTGCTATGCTTGGACAGAAGGAGTGATATGAGATGATAGAAGTCATTTATAAGGAGGACACAACAGAACAGGAAGCCGCACAGGAATCGTTTTCCATGCCTAGAAATGTAAGGCAGATCGGGCTGGCGAACGGAGATTACAGGATTTATATAGAAGATTATGTATACACATTTCTCTGCAGCCTGGCAGAAGATGAAAAGCCGGAAGGCCAGGGAAGTGTGGCGGTACTTACAGGTGAAATTCAATGGACTGCAGATATGACCTGTATTTTTATAAAAGGTGCCATTGCAGCAGACGGCATGGAGGCTGCGGCAGAACATATTGACTTTTCGGAAAAACTCTGGCAGAAACTGCAGGAGGATAAGGATCAGTATTTTCCGGAGCAGGAGATCGTGGGATGGTTTTTTGCACAGCCTCAGATAGCAATGGAGATCACGGAGCTTTTTGTGAAAGTACATCTCAGACATTTCGGAGGGGAAAAGATCCTGATGCTGATGGATCCTGGAGAACGGGAGGATGCCTTTTTCCGTTATGATGGCGGCATGATGGCAAAACTGAGCGGGTATTATATTTATTATGAGAAAAATTCTCAGATGCAGACGTATATGATCGAACGCAGCCAGAAAGAGGGCGGAGAAGCATCCGAGGAAGTGGAGGACAGGGCTGTCAGAAATTTCAGAAAGATCATAGACAGTAAAAATCCGGAGGAACGGGGAGAAGAGAAAACTTCTGTTTTTTCTTATGCGGCTACGGTGTGTCTGGCACTGGCAGTTCTTGTGGCTGGAGTGGGCTTTTATCGGAATCAGCAGAAAAAAACAGAGGTTCCGGAAGATTATCGCGCTGCTTCTGCTTCGGTGGTGCAGATAACACCTGCAGTAACAGAACCGGTGCGGAGTGTATCGGTTTCGCCAAAGGCGGTGCAGACGCAGAAACCGGTGCAGACACAAAAACCGGTACAGACGCAGGAAGCTGTGCGGGGAACTCCGGTCCCGACGGAAACCACGCAGAAAAGAGAAAAAATCTCAATAACACCGGAACCTCGAAGTTCAAAAAAACAGTCTGTTTCAGAAGCAACGCAAAAAAAGGATAATAAAACAGAAGAGAAAAAAACAGAAGAGACTTCAGTGGCTGCAGGAAATCCTGGAGAAACTTATGTGATCCACCCGGGAGACACCTTGTATCAGATCAGTCTGAACCGCTATGGCACTGTAGAGGCGATGGAACAGATCTGTGCATTAAACGGAATTTCTGCCAATGAGATCATTTATCCCGGGCAGGTAATTGTACTACCCTGATGGAGTGTGCTATAATAACTGGAAAACCAATTACAAAATAAAATACTTAAGGTAAGGGATACAGTTGTGAATATCATAAAAAAAATACAGAAAAAACAAAAGCGTAAAAAGCTGATGAGGCAAAAAGCCAGGCTTGCACAGGAACAGGCTGCACAGGAAGGCGCTCACTACGGGAGAACTTCTCATCGCCGAAGGATTTCAAGAAAGGGGAAAAAGGTGATCACAGCGGCAGTGATCGCTGCTGCAGTCTGCCTGGTTTTTCTCTATGCAGAAAAAAGAAGCTATCACAGCTATAAAGTATTAAATACAAGCGAACAGGAAGATGTTGTGTCCACACAGTATGTGGACATGGATGGAGATATCCTGAGATACAGTCCGGATGGAGTATCTGTTGTGGACAACAGCATGAATACGATCTGGAATGAAACCTATACAATGCAGAATCCTATTGCAGATGTGAATGGAAGCAGGGCGGTTGTTGCAGACAGCGAGGGAACATCGCTTTATATCTGCGACAAAAAAGGTGTGACCGGAACTGTAACAACATCTTATGCTATTGTAAAAGTGCGGATCGCATCGAATGGAATGGTTGCAGTGATCCTGGACAATGATGATAATACCTGGATCAATTTTTATAATCCGGATGGCAGTCTGGTCGCGGAAAATCTGACTAAGATCGATGATCCGGGATATCCCATGGATGTAGCAGTGTCTGATAACGGAGTGATGATGGTAACATTCCAGTATGTTGATGGAAGCAAGACTACCAGCTATGTGGCATTTTATAATTATGGGGATGTAGGGCAGAATGAGGATGATCGGATCGTAAGTGGTTATACCTATGAGAATGTAGTGATCCCGCAGGTGGAATGTATCAGTGACAGTAAGTATATTGCTTTGCGAGATGATGGATTTTCTACTTACCAGGGAAGCCAGATTCCCAAAGAAAGCAAAACAGTCAATGTAAAACAGGAGATCGTAAGTACATTTTTCAGTGATGACAGGATTGGCCTTGTATTTAAAAACAATAATAAAGATGATCTGTATACAATGGAAGTCTATAGTATGAGCGGACAGCTGAAATTCCGTAAAAATTTCAATATTCCATATACGACTATAAAAATGAGCGGAGATAATATCATCATGTATAACAGCTCGCAGATCTGCGTGATGAACAGCCGTGGCGTACAGAAATATGCCGGAAATGTAGATGGAACGATCCGGGATTTCTTTAAGATCGGATGGAATAAATATCTTATGGTACTGGATACAGGCGTCAGCACCATAAAATTCAGTTAAGGGGGCAGATATGAACTGGACATGGCTTGGACTGGCTGTGCTGGTCCTGCTTGCCTTTTCCATGGTGGATGGATACAGGCATGGCTTTGTAAAAGAAGTAGTATCTGCATTGCTTGTTCTGATCTCCGTTGCTCTGGTATGGCTGATCAATCCTTATGTGAATCAGTTCATACGTGAGAATACGTCTGTTTATGAAAAAATCCAGACTGCCAGCGGATCATTTGTGGATTCTCTGGCAGATGGAAAAGAAACCATGGATGAGGAGGAACAGAAGGCGTTGATCAGCAGTATGGATATTCCGGATCTCCTCCAGAAGGGGATAACAGAAAATAATACGGCATTGGTGTATCAATATCTGGCGGTTAATACATTTGCAGGGTATATTTCCGGATATCTGGCCAATGTAGCAGTGAACTGTCTTTCTTTTTTGGTATCATACATACTTTCCTCAATCCTGATCCATGTGCTGGCGTATGCCATGGATCTCCTGGCAAGATTGCCGGTCATCCGTGGGATCAACAAAATAGCCGGCGCCGTAGTAGGAGGCATGAAGTGTATTGTTTTTGTATGGGTCGGAATGCTGGTACTTACGATTTTATGCAACACGGAAATAGGGCAAAAGAGTCTGGGACTGATCCGGGGTGATACAGTACTGGATTTTCTTTATGATAAAAATATTTTTATCCGTATTTTTACAGGAATATTTTATGGTGGGTAAAAGAAACCGCATTTTGCAGAGGGAAAAGCACCAGGATACAGGTGGTGACCATGTCTGTGAAATGCGGTTTTTGGCGAAAAAATACGTTTTTTAGAAAAAAATGAAATTTATGTAAAAAACATGTTGACAGGTAATGGAAAAAATGATATTCTATCAGAGTTGTTAGGAACAAATTGTTTTTAAGAAACAGATAAATACATCTGCTTTCAGAAAAATAAAAAAGTAGTTGACAAAAGACAGAAGATATGATAAAGTATCCAAGTCGTCAACAAAACGACAACAAAATCTTAACTCAAAAATGTTTGAAAAAAACTTAAAAAAGTGCTTGACAAACAAAAAGAGATGAGATAAAATAAACGAGCTGTCTGAGAGACAGACACAACAAACCTTGATAACTAAACAGTGAAACACATACGATTCTCGAAAATTTCTTTACATTTAAAGAACGGTTTAAACAAACCAAAAGCAGTAAAAACGAGAGATAGCCAAACGGTTGTCTTGAGTAAATGAATCAAACACTTCTTAAGCATTTGGCTTAATCAGTGTGAGTCGCAATTAAGTTGATGCGAGCATCACTGAATTGCTAACACATTTTATCAGAGAGTTTGATCCTGGCTCAGGATGAACGCTGGCGGCGTGCTTAACACATGCAAGTCGAACGGGAATTACTTTATTGAAACTTCGGTCGATATGATTTAATTCTAGTGGCGGACGGGTGAGTAACGCGTGGGTAACCTGCCTTATACAGGGGGATAACAGTCAGAAATGACTGCTAATACCGCATAAGCGCACAGGACCGCATGGTCCGGTGTGAAAAACTCCGGTGGTATAAGATGGACCCGCGTTGGATTAGCTAGTTGG
>NZ_JANGAA010000031.1:0-27517 GCF_024461705.1 Blautia sp. DFI.9.10 | reverse complement strand
TATGATAGGGGTCTCCAAAACCTTTGGTGGGAGTTCGATTCTCTCATCCCCTGCTCCTTAGGAGCCTGAAAGCCTTTAAAATCAAGGCATTCAGGCTCTTTTGTTTTGTCCAAAAAGGGCAGGGCACCAAAGTTGGTACCCTGCCAAAATCCAGACAAAAAGGAGGTTGCACGTCAAAGATTTCTTCCCCCGGTATGATTGCAAATTAGAACATTTTGAGCAAGAGATGGAAATGAATTACGATGAATTTGTGTCATATTTATTAAAGAAATATGGACCAGCTAAATATGATTATTTTACAAATGCTACTTGTAAAACTAAAAGTAAGCGAATTTCAAGAACTAAAGAAGGGTTATTTTGTCATCATATAGATGAAGATAAAGGCTATATACTTTCGCATACAGGATGTGCATTAGAACAACCGTTTGAGTACCAAAAAGCAGAACGTCTAGTTTATTGTAATTATATTGAACATTTATTACTTCATATATTGATTGGAAAAAACGCTTTTTGGTCTAAACATCAAAAGTTAATTGCACCTAAGCAATTTTCTTATTTCATTGTTCCAGGTGTTTCTTATATTTGTTCAGAAATAAATTTGTTGTATGACCAAAATGGAAGTTCTGTAGAATGGAGAAATAGGTGTTTAAAAAAAATAGAAAACAATTTTGAAGATTATATTTACATATTAAATTCATTTATTCAATATATAGTGGACAATTATTCTGGAAATATAAATCAAAAAGAAATTATGGTGGGACAACATCTTATCCACAAAGAACTGGGAGAAGGCATCATTACTGATATAGATGGTGAAGAAATATTTTCGGAAGTGACTATTCAATTTGCAAATTGTAAGAAAGTCATTTATAGAAATCAGATTGATAAAGGAGATTATCATAAGGAAATAAGGAACATTAAAGAGAACCTTGCTTCTGATACATATAGTAATGTGATAATAAAATCTGTATATAATCGTTTAGTAGTAGAGTGAGGTTAAGAAACAAGGCGAAGCCGATACGCCGTAGGGCAGTTTTTGACGGAGCGTTTATAGATCGCTAACAAAAATTTATTAAGGAGTGTTGATATGTGTCAGGCCGTACAGGAAATGTGTGATGATGCAAGAGCAGAAGGCAGAACACAGGGGTTTACAGAGGGTGAAAGTATTGGGCTTCAGAAACAGGCGCTGCTTACAGCATAGAAAATGCTCAAAGACAGCAGATTTACACTGGAAGATATCTCTAATTTTTCCGGGTTGCCGCTGGATGAGATAAAGAAATTACAAATGAAATAACATTCTTAGAATTATGTAAACAAAATCAGGGGATTGCCACCAGGCAATCCCCTGAAATATTTCATATGAAATTATAAAATTATTTCGCTTCAGCTTCAGCGCCTTCAGCGTCCTCATCCTCTTCCGGAGCTGCCTCATATTCACCGATATGAACAACAACTGCATCCTCAGGAGTGATGAAGTGGACGTGTTTGCCTTCCGGGATCGGGAGGTCTTTTACATGGATATCATGGACGTCTGCAGGATAGCCGTTGAAGTCGATGACGATGGTGTCAAGAAGGTTGGACGGATCTGCTTTGTAGTGGATCTCTTCCATCTCCTGCTCAACGATACCCTGAACCATGTCGGTGTGCTCCAGTTTGACAGCGACTGTTGTGGAAACCTTCTCACCGGCTACCAGTGCCTGGAAATCCAGAGCCATCAGCTGTTTTTCAATTGGATTATAGTCAATGTTCTTTACCAGGGCATCAACTTTTTCGCCTTCGATGTCCAGGTAAACCTGTGTACCTTCTTTATTTGCTTTAATGAATTTGGCTGCCTCGGCACCGTCAAACTGAAGTGCTACAGGCTCTTTCATTTCTTTTCCACTAAGAATTCCTGTGACGTAACCCTCACGTCTTAATTTTTTAGCTTTTACATTCGGGTTTCTTTTCTCTGCTTTCAATGTGATCATGTCAAATTCCTCCTCCTGATGCATGGATTCCGGTAATGTTGCTGTTCGCGCTGTTCGCAGTAACACGAATTCTGCATTTCTTTTCTGACTGGGATTATTATAGCACTTCTCAGACGAGGTGGCTAACAAAAAGTTAGAAAATTTAAGAACAATATTTTGTATTGTTTGACTTATGCGCAAAACTTCAAGGGTAAAATTAGACAAAAACAAAGCATATATTTGAGATTTTACAGAAAAAATTAAAACAACATAAAAAATTACACAAATCAAGTGATCATAAAAGCCTGAAAGTTGGCATTTATCTGGAAGAGAGGCAAGTATTAAATATGAATATTCTATTTTTATTTGATTCAGATATGCGAGGAGACGGGAAATATCCATATTGCTGACATATTGGAGAGAGCTGTTGTGATCAATGTAATAAAAATTGGAAGATATGATGCAGGACAGAGATGACGGCGAAAGAAGGTGGCAACATAATGCGATGGGTATTTTACTCTGGAGAAAGAATTTAACGGAACTGCATATAATTTCTGAAACAATTTAACATACAATTCACAAATCTTTATCTCAACCACGATATCTGAACAGCCGGAAAAATCCTATACTACAAACTATGTGAGCGAGAGAAGAGAAAGGAGATAAGTAATGTCAGAAATTGCACTTAGAAATGTATGTAAGCAATTTGATTCGGAGCATTACGGTGTGAAGGATTTTAATTTTGATATACATGATAAAGAGTTTGTGATCTTTGTAGGTCCGTCCGGATGTGGAAAATCCACCACTTTGCGTATCATCGCAGGCTTGGAGGAGATCACAGACGGTGAGCTGTGGATCGACGGTGAGCTTTCCAATTATCTGGAACCGAAGGAGAGGGGAATGTCCATGGTGTTCCAGAACTATGCCTTATATCCGAACATGACAGTTTATGGAAATATGGCATACGCCCTGAAGATCCGTAAGCTTCCGAAGGATGAGATCGACAGAAAGGTCCATGAGGTGGCAAAGATCCTGGAGATCGACCAGCTTCTTGACCGGAGGCCAGCGGCTCTTTCCGGCGGTCAGAAACAGCGAGTTGCCATTGGAAGTGCAATTATCCGGAAGCCGAAAGCCTTTCTCATGGATGAGCCCCTTTCCAACCTGGATGCAAAGCTCCGTGCTCAGATGCGTGTGGAGCTTGTGAAATTACATAAACAGCTGGACACCACCATTATTTATGTAACGCACGACCAGACAGAGGCCATGACTCTTGGGACTAAGATCGTGGTCATGAAGGATGGTCTGATCCAGCAGGTGGGAGCACCTCAGAGTATTTATGACAATCCGGTAAATCTTTTCGTGGCAGGCTTCCTTGGTTCTCCGTCCATGAACTTTTTCCGGTGTACAGTAAAAGAAGAAGAAAATAATCGCACGGCCCTTCTTCTGGATGATGCCAAAACTGTGAAAAAGGTTTATCTGGACGGAACCAGAGGAAAACAGATCGCAGACAGATATAACGGCAGACACGTGATCCTTGGAATCCGTCCGGAGGATATCTACGAGTTTGATGAGGCGAAAAAGCTTGGTATTGAAAATGAAAGCGTAGATGTAGATGAGCCTGTAGTAAACCGGGAGATGCTGGGAGCGGAAGTGATCCTCTATTTTGATGAGCAGGGCAAAACCCTGGCAGTCCGCTTAAGTCCGGAAAATCAGACACAGGTAGGGGAGAAGGTTTCTCTGTATTTTGATATGGAGAAGGCCCATGTGTTTGATCCGGAGACAGAAGAAAATATTTTTGTGTCATGAATTTATGTCACGGAAGAGCTTGAGTACAGGCAGATCAGCCTGTAGATAGAATCTGATTATGCAAGGAGGAGAAATAGTTATGGAAAATAACAGCAAAAGCAAGATCACACCGTACTTATATCTGGTGCCTTGTATGCTTATTTTTGGAATTTTTCTGTTTTATCCGTTTGTGAAAACAATTTATTTAAGTCTTTACAAGACCAACAAGATGGGACAGGCAAAGCTGTACGTTGGTCTGGGCAATTATAAAGAGCTGCTTCAGTCAGCATCCTTTATCAACAGTCTGAAGGTGACGCTGATCTTTGTGCTGATCGTTGTGGTCGGCGGCATGCTTCTTGGTCTGATCGCAGCAGTGCTTTGTAACAAGGCGTTTCCGGGAATCCGGGTGTTCAGCACATCCTATGCTCTGCCAATGGCTATTGCATCCAGTTCTGCGGCAATGATCTTCCAGATCATGCTCCACCCGGCAGTAGGTATTGTGAATAAGCTTACCGGCCTGGATATCAACTGGCTGAACGATCCGAACACGGCTCTGATCTGCGTAGCCATTCTTACTGCGTGGCTGAACAGCGGGATCAATTTTCTGTATTTTTCCGCAGGACTCGGAAATATTGATGAGACCATTTATGAGAGAGCTTCTGTGGATGGAGCCAGCAGTGTGCAGCAGTTTTTCAGCCTGACGCTTCCGGGACTTTCCCCGATCATGTTTTATACACTGGTGGTAAATATCATACAGGCATTTCAGTCCTTTGGACAGATTAAGATCCTGACAGAGGGCGGTCCTAATGAGTCTACCAATGTTATTGTTTATTCCATTTACAGGGATGCGTTTTTTAACTACCGCTTCGGAAGTGCGGCAGCCCAGTCTGTTATCCTGTTTGTGATCATCATGATCATCACACTGATCATGTTCCGTATTGAGAAGAAGGGAGTGAATTACTGATGAGCCAGATGGAAAATATGGCAGTCCCGGCAGTGGGAAATATGTCAAAAGAGGAGCTTCTGGAGCTGAAAAAAGCTATGAATGCAAAAGCTCTTGCAAAGAGAAGGACAAGAACAGCACTCCGTGTTACGGCAAATGTGGTGTTTGCAGTTCTGATCCTGCTTCCATTGCTTTATGCCATCAGTATTGCACTGATGCCTTCCAGTGAACTGTTTACTACAGAGTTGAATCTCTTTCCCAAGAATCCGACCTTTTCCAACTTTATCAATGCATTCCGCACCGTTCCACTTCTCCGATTCATATTGAATTCCTTTATCATGGCGGGATGCATTACCATCGGACAGATCATTACCTGTTCTCTTGCTGCTTTTGCGTTTTCTTTCCTGGAATTCAAAGGAAAAGGTATTCTCTTCATGGTTGTGATGGCAACCATGATGGTTCCAGGAGAGGCAACGATCATTTCCAACTACCTGACGGTATCAAGCTGGGGAATGCTGGATACTTATCAGGTACTGATCGTGCCTTACCTTACATCCGCAATGGGAATTTTCCTGTTCCGTCAGTTTTACATGACTTTCCCGATCTCACTGTATGAATCGGCAAAGCTTGACGGCTGCAGCAATCTGAAATTTATCGTAAGGATCCTGCTTCCGCTGACAAAATCCGCTATTGGCGCTATGGCAGTGTATACCTTTATCAACGCATGGAATATGTACATGTGGCCGCTGCTTGTAACGGGCTCCAACAATATGCGAACCGTTCAGATCGGTATCAGTATGCTGGATAGTGTGGATTCACAGTCCATCACCCTGATGATCGCAGGCGTTGTTATGATCATTATTCCGTCCATTTCCATTTTTATCGTTGGACAGAAGCAGCTGATCAGAGGAATGTTCTCGGGTGCAGTCAAGGGCTGATATCGGAGCAGGCAGCAACCCTGCAGCATCCTGCTGTAAGGGGAAAATATTGCAAAAAGATACTGCAAAGTCGTAAGACGGGCAGTTCATCTTATATAAAAAAATGAAAAAAGAGAAAATTTTTCAAGAGGAGAAAAAAGTTATGAAGAAAAAAATCATCGCAGCTTTCCTTACCACAGCAATGACTATCGGTTCTCTTTCCGGAGTAACTGTATTCGCCGCAGATGCCGGCACAGATGAAAAAGTGGAAATGGCAGATGCTTCCGATGTAGACGGAACTACCATTACCTTCTGGCATTCCATGGGTGGTGTCAATGGTGAGGCAATCGATACACTGGTAAAAAAATTCAACGATGAGAATGAATACGGAATTACTGTAGATGCTCAGTATCAGGGTGAATATGATGATTCCCTGAACAAGCTGAAAAGTGCACAGATCGGAAACATGGGTGCGGATCTTGTACAGGTATATGAGATCGGAACAAGATTCATGATCGATTCCGGATGGATCGTGCCTATGCAGCAGATGATCGACGCAGATAGCTACGATGTATCTGAGATCGAGCCGAACCTGGCTGCATACTACACCATCGACAATGAGCTGTACTCCATGCCGTTCAACTCTTCCACACCGATCATGTATTACAACAAGGACATGTTTGATAAAGCAGGCATCACAGAAATTCCGGACAGCCTGGAGGGCATCGGTGAGATCGGACAGGATCTTCTGGACAAAGGCGGCGCAGGCGAGGTAATGTCTCTTGGAATCTACGGATGGTTCTTCGAGCAGTTTATCGGAAAGCAGGGCCTTGAGTATGCAAACAACGGAAACGGACGTAAAGAGGCTGCTACAGCTGTTGCTTTTGACGAGAATGATGCTGCAAAGAATATCCTTACAGCATGGAAGAATCTTAACGACAAGGGCTTTGCACCGGTCGTAGGAAAAGGCGGCGATGCTGGTCTGGCAGATTTCTCAGCAGGAAAATCTGCGATCACTCTTGGCTCCACAGCTTCCCTGAAACAGATCCTTCAGGATGTAAACGGAAAATTTGAGGTTGGTACTGCATACTTCCCGAAGATCAAATCCAGTGACGAGGGCGGTGTTTCCATCGGTGGTGCATCTCTTTGGGCACTGAACAACAATGATCCGAAAAAGCTTCGTGCAACATGGGAGTTCGTAAAATTCCTGATCTCTCCGGAGTCTCAGGCTTACTGGAACGCACAGACCGGATATTTCCCTGTAACTGTAAAGTCTCAGGAAGAGCAGGTATTTAAGGATAATGTTGCAAAATATCCGCAGTTCCAGACAGCGATCGACCAGCTCCATGATTCTTCCGCCGACTATGTAGGCGCTCTGTTAAGTGTATTCCCGGAGGCAAGAGCTACCGTGGAATCCGAGATTGAGAGCATGCTCAACGGAAAAGAGGATGTGGATACAGCTGTGAAAAACATGGCAGATTCCATCAACAAATCCATCGAAGAGTATAACCTGGTGAATGAATAATTCGAAAAGGCGTGGAAATTGAAAAAGAAAAATAAATATATACAGCCAAAAATCCCCGGGTAAGCTCCTGGGGATTTTTGCTATAGTCACGGAAAAAAACATCCTGACAGGAAAATATCAGGAGAAAAATCAGAGGAATCTCTGGACGTAAGAGTATATATTGGCTATAATGATGAAGTTAATATCTACTCCTCAGGAAGGAAGAAAAATCTGTGAATAGAAGTAAAAGAGAAGATTATAAGAGATTTGTGGTATTTTGTCTGGCAAGTCTGATCGTGATCGCACAGGCAGCGATCTTTGCTTATGTATGGTATGATTTTTACAGTGACCTGATCCTGAAGCCATTCTGGAGAAAAGGTAACTGGGTAATGATCCTGATCTATGCGCTGATCTATCTGATGTTTGCCAAGCTTTACGGAGGTCTGAAGGTAGGCTATCTGAAGCGTATCGATGTATTTTATTCATTGACGCTGGCAACGATCTGTACCAATGTTGTGACGTATTTTCAGATCACACTGATCAACAGATGGTTTATGTCGGCCAGACCGGTGATCGAAATGACCGGAGTCCAGCTTGTTGTGACGGTACTGTGGATCTGGGGCTCCAGGTATATTTACTCCAGACTGTACGGAGCCAGAAGGCTGCTGGTGATCTACGGAGACCGTGATCCCGGTGATGTGATCCACAAGATGAACACCCGAAAGGATAAATACGATATCAGCGGTAAGGTTCATATCCGTGAGGGCGAAGAGAAGATCCATGCCATGATGGAAGATTATGAAGGCGTGATCATCTGGGATCTTCCGTCCCAGATCCGAAACAGGTATCTGAAATACTGTTTTTCTCATTCCATCCGTTGCTATATGAGCCCGAAGATTTCCGATATCATCCTGCTTGGAACAGACAGGATCCATCTGTTTGATACGCCGCTTCTGATGTGCAGGAATCAGGGACTTTCCATGGAGCAGCGTGCAGCCAAGAGAGTTCTGGATATCATTGTTTCCGGACTTGGGATCATCGTATCCTCACCCATCATGCTGATCATTGCCATTGCGGTGAAGGCTTATGACGGCGGTCCGGTATTTTATCTCCAGGATCGTCTTACCTATCAGGGAAAGGAATTCCGCATCCGGAAATTCCGAAGCATGTGTGTGGATTCCGAGAAGAACGGAGCACGTCTTGCGTCCAAGCACGATTCCCGTATCACACCGGTAGGACATGTTCTGCGTAACCTGCATCTGGATGAGCTTCCCCAGCTGTTTAACGTGTTTATGGGTGATATGTCTCTGGTAGGTCCACGGCCGGAACGAGATGTGATCATGCAGGAATATGAGCAGGAAATCCCGGAATTCCACTATCGTCTTAAGGTAAAAGCCGGACTGACCGGTTATGCTCAGGTATATGGCAAATATAACACCACACCGTATGATAAGCTGAAGCTGGATCTGTTTTATATTGAAAATTATTCATTCCTTCTGGATATCAAGCTTCTGTTTATGACTGTAAAGATCTTTTTCCAGAAAGAAGTTTCCGAGGGCGTGGATGATAATCAGAAGAACGCTCTTAAGGATTCCGAAGACAAAAAATAAGTAACGAAACGAAATGCGTGTCAGGCTGCGGCAGATCATCCTGACGCGCATTTTGTGGATAGAGAGGACGGAGGTTGTTTTTATGGAAAAGCCGTTGGTTTCCGTAGTGATGCCCGTATATAACGGGGAAAGATATATTGGAAAAGCGATCGAATCAGCACTGGGACAGGAGGTTCCGGTAGAAGTGCTGGTCATTGATGACTGTTCTGCAGACGGCACAGAACTTGCTGTAATGAAATATATGGACAGCGGAAAGATCCGTTATATCCAAAATGAACAGAATATGGGGGCTGCCCGTTCTAGAAACCGGGGCGTAAAGGAAGCCCGGGGAAAATATATCGCATTTCTGGATGCGGATGACTGGTGGGAAAAGGGCAAGCTGAAAGCCCAGACAGAGGTTATGGAACAGACCGGCTGTGCGATCTGCTCCACCGGAAGAGAGCTGATGACGCCGGATGGGCGCACTACCGGCAAATATATTCCGGTAAAGGAACGGATCACATACAGGGAGCTTCTGAAGCATAACAGCATCAACTGTTCTTCCGTATTGCTGCGCAGAGAAGATGCACTTGCGTTTCCAATGGAGCATGATGACAGCCATGAAGATTACATTACCTGGCTCCGGATCCTGAGAAAGGGAGGATTTGCAGCAGGGATCAACAGACCTTACCTGAAATACCGGCTCAGTGAAGGGGGAAAATCCAGAAATAAGCTGAAGTCTGCGGCAATGACTTATCAGGTGTATCGGTATGTGGGATATGGTCCGCTGAAGAGTCTGTTTTTCTTTGTTTCCTATGCGCTCCACGGGATATGGAAATACCGTTGAAAAATTCTGGAAGAGGTGAATAATTCTGACATATATTAATTCTTTATTTCCAAATTCATAAATATATGTTATTATTTATTCATACTTTTATCAAATATTACAAGGTGGAAACAAATGAAACAGAGAACGGATAGCCAGGGAGTTCCGTATTCTTACCTGGTCGATAACATTAAAGTAGTACTGATCTTTCTTGTCGTATTTAATCATCTGATCGCATTTCAGCTGGTCAAGGTGGACATGGTGGTGCGTTATGTATGGTATGGGATCACCATTTTTCACATGCCTGCTTTTATTTTTATATCTGGATATCTTTCCAAGAAGCCACAGGATGTACTGAAGAATGTGAAGAATCTGCTGATCCCTTATATTCTTGGATACAGTCTGACCTGGTATGCTTATATCTGGACCGGCAGAAGCATGGATTATGAGCTGCTCCGTCCGTCCGGAACAGTTATGTGGTATGTGCTGGCATTGTTTATCTACAGGCTGACTATCGAAGCACTTGGCAAGATACGTTTTATCGTGCCTCTGAGCATTATTTTTGCATTGTGGGCAGGAACAAGACCGGAATTTACAACCTATCTTTCAAGCTCCAGGATTGTTGTATTTTTTCCGTTTTTTGTGGCAGGCTATCTGTGGAAGAGTGATTACACAGACGTGGTCCGTAAATTCAAGGGTAAATGGATCCTGCTCCTGGTTTCAGCCCTGCTTTTGTATGCAGTTCCGAATTTTATGATCGCCAATGAGATCCCGGTAGATATTTTCCGTGGGAATCATACGTATCAGTTATCGGGAATGGATGATATCACAGGAATGCTGATCCGCATTCTGATGTATCTGGTATCTTTTGTGCTGGTGCTGACGTTTCTGGCATTGATCCCGGATGTGAAGCTGCCGGTTACCTTTGTTGGAAGAAATACCATGGGGATTTATTTTTTCCATTATCCGATCATGATCGTACTCAACGGCCTGCTTCTTCTCAGCATCCCGCAGATGCTGAATGTCTGGGTGCTTTTCGGAGTATCCTGGGTGCTTGTGCTGATCCTTGGAAGCAAGCCGGTATCTTTCCTCTACGGAGGGGTACTGAACCTGCTTACATTTATTCTGTTCAAACGTGAGAGGCAGGTGCAGGATGAAGGACTTGAGGATGAATATGATGAAGATGACCGTTATGAGATCATACTGAAAAGAAAGAAAGCCATTGAGGAGCTTGCGGCAACTCTGGACGAGGAGGATGCACGTAAGGTGAAGGACGATGTGGCGGTTGTACTGGAACATGAGACAGAAGAGACGGAAGAAATCCGTGGCGAGGATTTCTTTGTAGATGAGGATCTTGAGATGGAGGAAGGCATGGATGATGCCGGAGCTCCACAGGAATTTGAGCAGCTCCAGGACCTGGATGATATATTAAAGATCACAGAACCGCAGGGGGAAATGGAAGTGCTTTTGAAAAATAAAGAAGAGAAAGCGCAGGATTAAATTAATAATGAAAAAAGTCATTACTTACGGTACCTTTGATCTGTTCCACCAGGGACATTACAATATTCTGAAAAGAGCCAGGGAGCTGGGGGATTATCTTGTTGTGGGTGTCACCAGTGAAAGCTATGATATCGAACGCGGCAAGCTGAATGTACAGGACAGCCTTCTGAAGCGTATCGAAAATGTCCGCAAGACTGGTTTTGCGGATGAGATCATTGTAGAGGAATATCAGGGGCAGAAGCTAAATGACATTACAAAATACAATATCGACCTTCTGGTAGTCGGTTCGGACTGGCGTGGCAAATTTGATTATCTGAAGAATTACTGTGAGGTCGTTTATCTGGAACGTACCAAAAATATTTCCAGTACCAAGCTCAGAAGTGAGGGTATGATCTACAGCATGGGCATTGTTACGGATGATACAGAGGACAACGAAATGGTGATGGAGTCCAAGTATGTCAGCGGACTGCATGTAGAAAGTGTGTATTCCGAGGACGTTTTTGTTGCGAGAGAATTCTGTGACAGATACGAACTTGACTCTTATGGTACAGATTACGAGCAGTTTCTGGAAGGATTGGATATCATTTATATCCGATCCGGTCTGAAAAACAGGGCAGATTATATCCGAAAGGCACTGGAATGTGATAAATATGTGATCAGTGACACGCCTATGGCTCTGGAGCCGGAAGAGATAAGAGAGCTGTTTGCATTGGCAAAGGCACATCAGGTTGTTCTGGTAGAGAAGCTTACCATGGTCTATCTGCGCGCGTTTACACAGCTTGTCTGGCTGACACATGGAGCGCTTGTGGGAGATGTGGTAGCTGTAAAATGCGCGATTTCACAGGATGATTTTGAGGGCGGAAAAAATTTCAGCGAAACAGTCAGCCAGGCGCTGTGTGCATGCATCAAGCTTCTCGGTAAGGATTACCTGGAGGTGAAGAGCAATGCGGTGAAAAGCAGTGACGGCTGCTTTATTTATGATATGATCACGATGAAGTATCTCCGGGCACTGGCGACCATTGAGATCGGAACAACGGTGGATGTGGAAAACGAGCTTGCGATCATCGGAACCAGGGGGCGTATCACCGTACCCGGTGACTGGTGGAATACCGGATATTTTGAAGCCAAAATAGAAGGTCAGGAATTCCTAAAACGCTACAGCTTTAATTTTGAGGGAAATGGTCTTCGCTATCTGCTTCAGGAGCTGGTCATCATGATCCGTGACAGACGGACAGAATGTACGAGATTTTTTTATGAAGAATCAGAAACTCTGGCTGAGCTTTTGAAAATAATTAATCAAAGAGGTTGACAGATGACAGAAAAACAGAAGCTTCTTTTGCAGCTCTTCCGGGAGGTTGACGCGATCTGCAAAAAGCATGATCTTAGATATGTAATGGCCGGAGGTACTCTGATCGGTGTTCTTCGAAATGAAGGCTTTATCCCATGGGACGATGATGTGGACATTTACATGCCCAAAAGTGACTGGGATAAATTTGTAGAAATATGTCAGAACGAGATGCCGCCGAACCGGGCGGTTTATTGTGCAGAAGTGGACCGTAATTATACCAACGGTTTTCCGCGCTACGGAAGTACGGATACCTGTGCGATCCACAAGCATCAGATCATAGGAGACGACAAGGCTGGTGAGATCATTGACGTACTGACTCTGGATCCTATTCCGGATGATGACCGTGAGTATGAGAAATACCGGGACCATATGATGATCTATACGGAACTTCTGAATATCAGCATGGTCGTGGGAGTCAGATGGGAAATTTCTCCCTGGCGGTATCTGTACTGGCTTTTCCGCTATACCTTCTGCGGAAAGGACAGAACCTTAAAGAAATTGGAGAAGATCATGTTTTCTTATAAAGAAGAGGAGTGCAGCCGCTATGCCATGCGATGGGGAGGCTGCCCGTTTCTTTTTGACAAGGATATGATGTTCCCTGTAAAATATATGGACTTCGAGGGCGAAAAGGTTATGATCCCTCACAGGACCAGTGATTATCTGATCTGGCATTACGGGGACGAATGGTCCTATATACCACCTCATGGGGAAAGAGAATCTCATGAGTCTGTTGATGTTCCGGGCGCCAGCTATCAGGAGGTGCGGGATGAATATATGCCAAGGATCGACAAAAAACGTATCCGCAGACAGATGCTTTTCCGTAAATTCTACTGCCTTCTTATGGCAAAGGGAGACCATAAACAGGATGACAGACGAAGAAGGATCAAAGCCGGTGTTGTAGCCCGGGATGTGTCTGCCCGACTGATGAGATCCGAAAAAACAGCGGAGACCCTGCTGAAAGAGAGAAGATATGATGTGCTTGGTGAGATCTTTGAGGAGTATTACCGTGTACAGCTCAGCATGGAGTTTATCGGGCGTGAGGATTTTAAGGGGATCCGTCCGTTCTATCATCCGGTCCTGATCCCGCTGGAGGATGAGGCTTTTCAGGCGGCCATGCTGACACTGATCTATCAGGAGCGTGTTTCCAAGGCATACCGTATGTACGAGGTACGCAAGAAAATGGATCATCTTACTCCGGAAATGGAGCAGACAGTGGAGGATATCCGACGTTTCCGAAAAGCAGCCAGCCACTATGAATTTAAAGAAATGCAGGAAGCAGAGGCGATTGTGGATGATCTTCTCAGAAAATATCCGGATGCTCCGGGATTTCTGAAATTTAAATGCCGGTTTGTGATGGAGCGCCTGGAAGGACCGCAGAATGCTTCAGAAGCGGAGAAATTTCTGTCTTACTGCCAGAGAGTATTTCCTCAAGATGGATATTTTATGAAATATAAGGGGGATCTTCTCTGGAAAAAGGGCCTCCGGAACGAAGCAATGGCAGAGTATCTGAAAGCCAGAGAATGCACCAATAATGGCATTGTGCAGTTGGAACTGGATAAATTCCTGAAAAAACAGAAGTCCCAGGCAATCCGGGACTGTCGTGATCTGCTTGGAAGCCAGAGAAGATCAGAAGCACTCTCTCTGATGGAATTTTGGAGCAGACTGATGCCGGAGGATGAGGAGATCAGAGGTGCTCTTTATCTTGCGAAGGTATCTTCCGTCCGTACAAAAGGGGAGCTGGAAGAGCTGGTGAGAGAGCTTTGCAAAGAACTGGGGATCACCGGTAATTCTCCAAGGGAGGGAACCCTTGAGGAGCCAGTGTACAAAGAGGCACTTACCTGTGCATGGCAGAGATTCGGCTATCCCAAAGCACTGGCAGAGGGCCGTACCAGGATCCTGTGCAGTGAGGAAGAGGGCGAGATGGAATATCTGGCAGAGGAGATCCGCAGCTTTCTGGTTCATAAGGAATGGCAGGGAGAGGTATACAAGCTTCTGGGAGATATCCGGAAGAAACAGGGGCGTACCCGGGAAGCCTTCGAAAATTATTTCCTGGCATTGGATCATGAGCCGCATCCCTATATAAAAAATGAGCTTTCCAGGATCTTCCTGGAGGATCTTTACGATGGAAGCCGGCGTACCGGATTTTTCGCAAAGAAGGCAGACGTGACAGAATTTCTGAACAGCTGGCTGGATAAGTATAAAAGTCAGGAGGAGCTTCAGGAGCTTCTGAAGCGGATCCTGTAATGACAGATCAACAGAAACGAGGCAGAGTGTATTGAACAGAGAACAGCAGAAAGTACTGGAACTTCTAAAAGAAATAGATACCATATGCAGAAAAAATAAGATCACATATTATCTTTCTCCGTATCTTACCCTCTGTGCGGTAACGGAGCGCCCTTTTCCCATGAATCCGGCAAGCAATGATATTTATATGAAGACCGGTGATATGGCCCGGTTTAAAAACATCTTTGACGAAGAACCGGAGCTGCGCAGAGCTCTGGAATCTATGGAGAATAACAGCCGTTTCCCCGGATTTTTTCTGCGTTATACAGATAAAGATACATTGTTTTATAAGCTGGACGAGTATGGAAAATACAAACATCCGGGACTGGGGATCAATATCCTTCCGCTGCAGTGTGAATATGGTCCAAAGGGAAAATATCTCTGGAACCGTATGCGCGAAGAGGGATGGAAAAGAATCTACGGAAAAAAAGGCGAGTGGCGGAACCGGCGTGAGCTGGGATGTATCTGGATGGTGCGAGTCCTTTCCCTTTGCGGACGAGGCTGGCTGGCAAAGAGCATATTCCGGGATCTGCTCCGGCAGCCGCAGGATGGCGCAAAAACATATGTACTCCGATATTTTGACCAGAATCTTTATTTTCCTGCGCATATTTTTGAAAATCCCGGGGAGGCAATGCTTGGAGGAGAATCCTTTATGGTCCCGGGAAACACAGACAGCTATCTCACCCGGGCCTACGGCAAAAATTATCGAAATAAGTCAATGGAAAACTATGTTCCCGGCTCGCTGGTGGTGTGCAGCACACTGATCCCATGCGAGGAATTTCTGCAGCAGTCAAAGGAACTGAAGAAATTTGCTTCTGTCAGGAAGAAAAGGGAAAAGCGCAGGCAGTTTGGAATGAATTACCGGGAATATCTTGCACAGTGCTGGGATTATGCAAAATTCTGCGGGGAAAAATATACCTGTGCACTAGCTTATCGCAAAAAGCTCAGCTATATCCGGAATCTCTTCAAAAATGAAGATTATGTGGAACTGGAAAAAGCATTTGCAGGATATACCAGGATGAATGATCGCTGCCTGAAATATGAAGAAGCATTTGAAACAGATCCGGAGGTTTTTGACCTGTATCTTAAGTATCTGGAAAAAACAGGAAGGATCTCGTATATGGAGAAGGTAAAAAAATATGTCTAAGGTCAAGCTTACAGATTATGTTGTGGAATTTTTGCAGAAAAAAGGGATCCATGATTTCTTTGGATACCAGGGAACCATGATCGCACATCTGGTAGATTCCATTGAGAAGAATCCCCATGTAAGAAGTCATTCCAGCTATCATGAGCAGGGAGCTGCTTTTGCCGCCTGCGGTTATGCTCAGGCAAAGAATGCCTGCGGCTGTGCCTATGCCACCAGTGGTCCGGGAGCTGCCAATCTGCTTTCCGGTGTGGCAGATGCGTATTTCGATTCTCTTCCGGTGATCTTTATCACCGGACAGCTGAATACCTATGAATATTCCGGTATTACAGGCCTTCGTCAGCAGGGCTTTCAGGAGATCGATATGGTTTCCATGGCAAAGCCGGTAACCAAGTACGCGGTGCAGGTCCGTGATCCGAAAAATATCGTTCGTGAACTGAATCTTGCATGGCAGATCGCCAATACAGATCGAAAGGGACCGGTTCTTATCGATCTTCCCATGAACGTGCAGAGAGGCGAGGTGGAAGATCCGGTTTATGATATGGAATTTTCCGAGGAAGAGATCGAGACAGCTGTATATGGAAAAAATGATCCGGAAAACGGGGCAGCCTTTTACAGGGATGCAGTTGCAAAGGCGGATTCTTCTGATGGAGCAGAGGCGGCAGAATATATTCTGAATAAGATCAGGACTGCAAAACGGCCGGTATTTATGATCGGTCACGGAGCTTCCGGAGAAGCAGAAAAAATGCTCACAGATCTGGCGCGTGCCCATCACATTCCGGTGATCACAAGCGTACTTGCCCGGTCCGCACTGAGCTTTGATGATCCTTTGAACTTCGGGTGCATCGGAGGTGCTTACGGACACCGGTATGCAAATATGATCGCCAATGCAAAAAGCGACCTTCTGCTCTGCTTTGGAATTTCCCTGTGTACCCGTCAGATTGGTACTAAGGTTCATGAGTTTGCGAAGAATGCCGAAATCATCCGTGTGGATATTGATCCTTATAATCTTCAAAGAGAGATCCATGAGGGAAGAGAAGGTGAGAAATGCTTTTGCGTCAGCGCAGAGACTGTGGTGCGTAAGCTGACAGAGCAGCAGGCACAGATCGGTTCCTATGAGGAATGGCTTGCTGTCTGCCAGAAGATCCGTAAGGAACTCTGGAAAGTGGACGATGAGACACCGCAGCGTTATCCGAACCGCATGATCGCATACTTGAGTGATCAGCTTTCCGATACCGGAGCGGTTGCTGTGGATGTGGGACAGCATATGGTCTGGAGCTATCAGTCCTTCCACAATCAGCAGGGGCAGAAGACACTTTTTTCCGGCGGACATGGTGCTATGGGATATGCACTTCCGGCGGCTATCGGAGCTTATTATGCTACCGGCAAGCCGGTGGCATGTATCTGCGGAGACGGAGCCTTCCAGATGAATATCCAGGAGCTGCAGTGGGTGAAGCGTGAGAATATCCCAGTGAAGATGATCGTAATGAATAATGAGGCTCTGGGAATGATCCGTCATCTTCAGAGAGATTATTTTGACTGTGTATATGCGGATACCTCCGATGGCAGCGGATTCTCGTCCTGCGATTTTACAGATGTGGCGCAGGCTTACGGAATTCCTGCAAAGCGCATCCAGGGAGAAGACGTGGAAAAATATGCCGGTGGATTCCTGGAGCAGAACGGACCGGAGCTTCTGGAGATCATGCTGGAGCATGGAACCTACGCATACCCGAAGACTTGTCTGGGTGAGCCGATCCACAATCAGCAGCCTTATATACCGAAACCGATATTTGATGAACTGATGGAGCTGTAAAATGGGAAAAATAACTGTGATCACAGGCGGTACCTCTGGAATCGGAAGAGGGATCGCCGAAAAGATCCTGGCAGAGTCAGCAAAAACTGACAGGATCTTCGTAACATATGGACATGATGAGAAGAAGGCACTGTCGTTTCAGGAGAGCCTTCCTGAGGAAAAAAGATCTCAGGTGACTTTGATAAAGGCAGATATGTCTTCCTATGAAGAGATGATGGTTTTTGTGGAGGAGCTGAAAAAGCAGACAGACCATATTGACTGGCTTGTAAGCAATGCCGGCATCAGTACCTACGCAAAATATGAAGACTACAGCTTTGAGGAGTGGACACGGATCGTAAACACCAATCTTTCCGTACCTGTATTTATGGTAAAAGAGCTGAGATCCATGATGGTAGAGGGCGGCAGTGTGCTCTTTACCGGTTCCTATGCAGGACAGCAGGCGTATTCTTCCTCCCTTGTATATGGAGTCACCAAGGCAGCCATCCATTTCCTGACAAGATCCCTGGTAAAGGAATTTGAGCCAAAGGGCATCACAGTCAACGCCATTGCACCTGGCTTCATCGAAACTCCGTGGCACAGCGCCCGCACCCAGGAGAGCTATGACCGTATCAACCGGAAGATCGCACTCCACAGGTTTGGAACTGTGGAGGAAGTGGCGGATATGGCTTATGCAGTGCTGTCTAACGGATATATGAACGGCAGTGTGGTGGATATCCACGGTGGTTATGACTACTTTTAACCGCTTGCTTATCAGTTGAAAGTGCGCAGGAAGACAGAAGAATACATGTTGTGCCTGCACATAAGGGTCTTCTTATTACTTTCTGTACAGGGGCGACGTCCCGAAAACGAAATGCAGCGAAGCAGAATCGGGTTTGCGCACTTGAGACGTCCGTACGGAATCTGTGAAATTCTTTATATTTAAGCGAAAAAGGCTTGACTTGCACACCTGCTCTGTGATAAAATTGACGAGCGACATGGAAGTTAGGTCTTTTTTTTATGCCCGAAAATGACGACGGATATACGTTCCGGGCGGCATAGAAGACCATGCAAATGAAAACACTGGAGGTGGAAGTTGTGCGCGTTAAGATTACATTAGCATGCACCGAGTGCAAGCAGCGTAACTACAATATGACGAAGGAGAAAAAGAACCATCCTGAGAGAATGGAGACCAAGAAATATTGTAAGTTCTGTCATACACACACTCTGCACAAGGAAACAAAGTAATCACAGAGATTTGTGAGGTTATGCTATGGAAAAACAGAAATCTGAGGATAAGCCGCAGAAGAAAAGTTGGTTTCAGGGACTTCAGTCAGAATTTGAGAAGATTGTCTGGACAGACCGTCCCACACTGGCAAAGCAGACTGTTGTGGTCGTGATCATCACGATCATCCTGGCAGTGGTTATCAGTGTAATGGATTCCGGAATTCTGGAATTCATTAATTTCTTAATGAAGTAAGGACAAGGTGATTATATGTCAGAAGCAGCAAAATGGTACGTTGTCCATACCTATTCCGGGTATGAGAACAAGGTAAAAGCCAACATTGAAAAGACGATCGAGAACAGACACCTGGAAGACCAGATCCTGGAGGTACGTGTTCCGCTGCAGGATGTAGTGGAGATGAAGAACGGAACCTCAAGACAGGTTCAGAAAAAGATGTTTCCAGGCTATGTGCTTCTCAATATGGTGATGAATGACGATACCTGGTACGTTGTCCGTAATACCCGCGGTGTTACGGGATTCGTAGGACCGGGATCAAAGCCTGTGCCTCTTACAGAAGAGGAAATGATGCCGCTTGGTATCCAGAAACCGGATATCGAAGTGGACTTCGCAGAGGGCGACATGGTAGTCGTTACCGGTGGTGCATGGAAAGATACCGCAGGTGTGATCACAGGTATCAACATGCAGAAACAGACGGTAACGATCAATGTTGAGCTTTTCGGTCGTGAAACACCGGTAGAAATAAGTTTCACAGAAATCAAAAAAGCTGAGTAATTCAAAAACAAGGTAACAGCAAGTGGGAGGGACACACCCCCGCCAATACCACATAGGAGGTGCCGAAAATGGCAAAGAAAGTAACAGGATATATCAAATTACAGATTCCGGCTGGTAAAGCAACTCCAGCACCACCTGTAGGTCCGGCTCTTGGACAGCATGGTGTAAACATCGTACAGTTTACTAAGGAGTTCAACGCAAGAACAGCTGATCAGGGAGATCTTATCATCCCGGTTGTCATCACTGTTTACGCTGACAGAAGTTTCAGCTTCATAACCAAGACTCCGCCGGCAGCAGTTCTTCTTAAGAAAGCTGCAAACATCAAATCTGGTTCCGGTACACCGAACAAGACCAAAGTAGCTAAAGTTACTAAGGCACAGGTTCAGGAGATCGCTGAGCTGAAGATGAAAGACCTCAATGCAGCATCCATCGAGGCTGCTATGAGCATGATCGCCGGTACAGCAAGAAGTATGGGAATCGAAGTCGTAGACTAATAAATACCGAAGCTTAAGTTCGGGGTTCCCGTAGAAAAAGTGAAATTTTCAAGTGGGAGGGCTTTTCCCCGCAAATACCACAGGAGGTTATAGAAATGAAACGAGGAAAGAAATATGTGGAAGCTGCGAAAGCAGTAGACCGCGCAACATTATATGATGCACCAGAGGCTATCAGCCTTGTTAAAAAAGCAGCTGTAGCTAAGTTCGACGAGACCATCGAAGTTCACATCCGTACAGGCTGCGATGGACGTCACGCAGATCAGCAGATCCGTGGAGCAGTTGTTCTGCCACACGGAACAGGTAAAAAAGTTCGTGTACTTGTATTTGCTAAAGATGCTAAGGCAGAAGAGGCAAAGGCAGCAGGAGCAGACTTCGTAGGAGCTGAGGACCTCATTCCGAAGATCCAGAACGAGGGATGGCTTGACTTTGACGTTGTAGTTGCAACACCGGATATGATGGGCGTTGTAGGTCGTCTTGGTCGTGTACTTGGACCGAAAGGTTTAATGCCAAACCCGAAAGCTGGTACTGTAACAATGGACGTAACAAAAGCTGTTAACGACATTAAAGCAGGTAAGATCGAGTATCGTCTTGACAAATCCAACATCATCCATGTTCCGATCGGAAAGGCTTCCTTTACCGAGGAGCAGTTAAGCGACAACTTCCAGACGCTTATGGGAGCTATCACAAAGGCTAGACCTAGCACACTGAAAGGTCAGTATCTGAAGAGCGTTACAATCGCTCCGACAATGGGACCTGGTGTTAAGCTTAACCCGATTAAATTAGCTCAGTAATAAATTTTAAATACCCTGTACAGAGGAAACTTTGTATGGGGTATTTTTTTATACATTTATACACCTTGATTTTTTGGGGCAAAAATCCTACAATAAGGCACAAACAGAGTTGTAACAGACCGAAAGCTCATCAGAGCTTTTTCATATAGATTTTACAGAAGACAATAATAATCATGTTAATATAAAAAAGATGGGGAAAACGTTTCTGTAAGTAAAACTTACAGATGAATTTGTCGGAACAGGGAGTATAAATTGAGATCAAAAAAGCGTAAAGCGAAGAAAATAAAAAAACAGGTAAACAAAATAAAAATGATACTCTGCCTGGTGGTAGAGGCTATCGTGATCCTGACACTTATAGTGATCATCGGCTGGAATAAAGGGGTAGGTGACTGGATGGAGTCTCTGCAGAGACCGGTTGTCCGTAAGCTTGAGATGAGCGGTATCAACAGTCCCTACGCAGTGCTGATGCAGGTAAAAGGCGGAAAGATCATCGGAAATATGAAGGGCGATGAGAAGATCTATCCGGCTTCCATGACGAAGATCATGACGGTGATCGTGGCTATTGAGAACCTGGATGATCTGGATCAGGAGATCACTCTGACCCAGGAAATGTTCCAGGGGCTTTATGAGCAGGATGCCACCCAGGCAGGCTTTCAGCCCGGTGAGACCGTGCGGGCCATCGACCTTCTTTATGGTGCCATGCTGCCATCCGGTGCGGAGTGCTGTATCGCACTGGCGGATACCGTAGGCGGTTCCAGGGATGGATTTGTGGAGCTGATGAATAAGAAGGCACAGAGGATTGGAATGAATGGTACACATTTCTGTGATACGACAGGGCTTCATGATCCGGATCATTACAGTACAGTGAGAGATATTGCGGTGCTGCTCAGGTATGCACTTCGGAACGATACGTTCAGAGAGATCATTGAGAGTCCGCGGCATTCCACAGGAGTGACGAATATCCATCCTAGCGGGATCACATATTACAGCACCATGTTCAAAAATCTTTCTGACCCTTCCGTTACCGGTGGCAAGATCCTGGGCGGCAAGACAGGATATACCAGCGAGGCGGGTCTATGTCTTGCAAGCTTTGCAGAGATCTACGACAGGGAATACATACTGGTAACGGCAGGCGCATCGGGAAATACTGGAAGCCCACTCCATGTGGAGGATGCGGTGACGATCTATAACCGCCTTGGAAAAGCTATTGAGGCACAGATGACAGGCAGTGATGGATCGGAGTCTTGAAAAGATAAAGGATAAATTTTGTGTATCGCGAAGTGTGTTGCAGAGAACGGAGTGAACAGTAATATTTTTGGATAAATAAACACTGGCACAGAGGTGTATGCTGCTGTATTGGCAGCATAACGCTTCTGTGCCGTTTTTTGATTCTTCAAAATGAAATCGTATAGCGGGAACCTGCAATGTATTCACGGCTGATGTAAAGCGGTTTTCCATCAGGAGCTTCCATATAGGAATCCAGGATCAGCACGGGATCGCCGGAAGACAGACGCAAAGTTTTTGCCATATCCGGGGAGGCTGCAGTAACAGAAATAGTGCTGCGGCTGGATTCTGCGATCGTACAGCGGTAGGTGTTTTTGATATATTCAAAAAAAGAACCGTTTTCTACAGCGTTCGGATCAAAATCCGGGAAAAGCCGTGTGGGGAGCCAGGTGTGAACATCAATAACCGGAATACTGTCAGCCAGAAGAAGACGTTCCAGGAAAAAAACTTCCTCATCCGAAGTAAGCTGCAGAAAATCAGAGGTTACGCTGTTCGCAGGTTTTTTGCAGAAGGACAGTACGTGAGATTCCGGAATCCGGTCATTCTGACGGCAGGATTCGGAAAAGCTCATATTTTTCTGGGATTCAAATTTCCGGAAGATCATGGGGGATTTTACAAAGGTTCCTTTTCCCTGATGCTTGATAAGATAGCCCTGTGTGCAAAGCTCCTCCACGGTACGTCGGACAGTGATCCGGCTGACATGGTAAAGATCGGCAAGCTCCGGCTCAGGAGGGATTTTTTCTCCGGGCTTATAAGTACCGTTTTTGATCTGCTGGGTGATGATATCCATAAGCTGCTTGTAAAGCGGCTGGATCGAATTTTTATTTAACATGAAAATATCCTTTCTGAGGTTGTTCATAAAAGATATTTTACTATAGTGCGGATGTATTTGTCCAGTAAGGGACAAACCTCTGCAGTGCGTCAGAAGGTATATTGGATGAATAATTAATCATAAATCATGAATATACTCTTTACTATAACGTTATAATATGTTATATTCTTCAAAAAGGTAAAATGCAAAAGTACAAGAAGGAGAAATTCATCTGAAAATCCGAAAAAACCTGTATTTTCAATGGATTCAGAGGGTTCTCAGACGAATTTCCACGAAAACCGGAGGATGAAAATGGACGCAGTAAAAATCGTAAATAAGATCAACAAAGAGCATGGAACAATCAAAAATGTGTATTTTCTTGCATGCGGAGGATCTCTTGTGGATCTGTATCCGGGATATTATTTTGTCCGTGCGGAATCCGCAGTGATGGATGCACAGTGGATCCCTGCAAGAGAGTTTGCACTGACACCGCCGAAGAAGCTGGGAAAAGACAGTCTTCTGATCATCTGCTCCCACAGTGGCAAGACAAAGGAGTGTCTGGAGGCAGCAAAAACAGGAATGGATGCAGGTGCGGCTGTTGTTACAATGACACATGCGCCAGGTTCCCCATGTGATACCGATAAATGGATCTCCGTTGTATACGACTGGGCACCGGGGGTAAAGGAAGCAGAGAAGCCTCAGGGAATCGTACTTCGTATTCTTAATGAGCTGATGAAGGTACAGGAGCCGGGATATAAGCTTTACGATAAGATCGGGGAAGGCTTTGAAAAGATCGATGATGTTATTGCAGCTGCAGTGAAGGATCAGCAGAATGCAGCATGGCTTTTTGCAGAAAAATATTCAGAGGAACCGAACCTTTATATCATGGCATCAGGAGCCTCCTATTCTCAGGCATATGGCTTTGCGATCTGCTCACTTCAGGAAATGCAGTGGATGGACTGCGGTTATCTGAACAGTGCGGAATATTTCCACGGACCGTTTGAGGTAACGGATGAGGATCATCTTTATATCCTTATGATGAGCAGGGGCAGAAACCGTATGATGGATGAGCGTGTGCTGACTTTCCTTGAAAAATACGGAAAGAAATACGAAGTGATCGATGCGGATAAGCTTGGTATGGAAGCAATTGATGACAGCTGTGTGGAATATTTTACCCCGATGCTGTTCTACACTATGACGACCGTTTACCGTACCGCTCTCCAGGATAAACGCCGTCATCCGCTGGATATGAGAAGATATATGGGCGTTGTAGAGTACTAAAGGTGCTGCTGTGCCTGTGCACAGAGAAAGGGAAAATATGAGTAAATACAGTACAAAGCTTCTTGGCTTCGGAGACAATGTAGTGGATATCTATGATCATCTGAAAACCATGTATCCAGGCGGAAACTGCGTAAACGTCAGTGTTTACGGAAAGATGGCCGGATGTGAAAAAACAGCGTATATGGGATATTTCGGAGATGACGACAGAGCAGAACTGATCATGGATACACTGGAAAAAATCGGCGTGGAAACCGTAAAGTGCAGACAGCTGCACGGCGAGAACGGTTATTCCAGGATCACATTAAAAGACGGAGACCGTGAGTTCCTGGATTTTAATGATGGTGGTATCCGTGGAAAAACACCGTATATCCTTGATCGTTTTGATCTGGAATATATGAAAGGCTTTGATGTGGTACATAGCGGAAATTACTCTTTTACGGAGGAAGAGCTGCATAAGATCAAAGAGGCGGGAATTCCGGTTTCTTTTGACTTTTCTGATGATTCCACAGAGGAATATTATGAAAAAACAGCACCGGAGGTTACTTACGCATTTTGCTCCTTTGACGGAACCGACCAGGAGGCAGAAGAGCATCTGAAAAAGATCATCTCCATGGGGCCGAAGCTTGCCATGGCCTCCAGAGGAGCCAGGGGCTGCATTCTTTATGACGGAAGGAATTTTTACCGACAGCCGGCAGCGCCGCTTACGGAAGTAAAAGATACTCTTGGCGCCGGGGATTCACTGATCGCATCTTTCCTTACCGGGTATATCGGAAGAATGAAAAACGGCATGGCGGAGGAAACCGCGATCTGTGAAAGTCTTGAAGAGGCAGCTGCTTTTGCAGCGGGCATCTGTGGCATGGAAGGTGCTTTTGGCTACGGAAAAAAATATGAATAGCAGGAGGGGAAAATAATGGGACGCAATGGAAAAAGCAGAGCTCTTATCTGTTTTGTACTGTGTATGATCATGGCTTTGCCGGTGTATTTCAGCAGTGCAGTGGCAGTAAAAGCGGCAGAACAGCAGACCATCGTCATAGGAACGAACGCAGAGTATTCACCGTTTGAATACCTGGATGATAATGGAAATATTACAGGTTTTGATTACGATCTTCTGGAGGCAATCGCCAAGGAAGAAAACGTAAAGCTGGTATGGAAGGATATGCCCTTTGATTCCCTGATGGGTTCCATGGAGGCTGGTGATGTACAGGTGATCGCAGCCGGGATCGGACCTACGGAGGATCGTAAAAAAAGCGTTGATTTTTCCGATGTTTATTACACCGGTACACAGTGCATCATCAGCCGTAAGGATAATCCGATCAAGGATTTTGAGGAGATGTCCGGAAAAACCGTTGCAGTTCTGGAGGGTGCACAGAGTGATATGATCGCATCCGGCGAGACTACTGATTACGGTGAAGTTAAGGATGCCAAAGTAAAAAGATTTAAAAACGCTTCCAGTGCAGTCATGGAGCTGAAAAACGGTGGAGCAGATGCAGTTCTGATCGACAATATCATGGCTGAGATCTACTGCAAACAGAACTCAGACCTGCAGTATGAGTCCGTGCCAAGTACAGCAGAGGATACGGTTTTCTGCATTGAAAAAGGAAACACAGAGCTTGTCCAGATCATCAATGACGGGCTTGCAAAAGTAAAAAAATCCGGGGAATATGATGATCTTTATCAGAAGTATTTTGTGGACACACTTGAAAACAGCGAGGATGTGACAGATGTAGCAGCAACTGATGGTTTTCTGGGACTTTTAAGCTTTATTTTCCTTCAGGATAATCGTTGGAAGTTTTATATTAACGGTCTTGGGATTACGCTGATCGTTTCCCTTTTGTCAGTGATCGTAGGTATCCTGATCGGTCTTGTAGTGGCATTGGTACGTCTTGGAGCTGCGAAAAAAGGCAGAAGAACCATTCTTTCCACGATCGCGGATATTTATGTTGATGTGATCCGTGGAACACCGTCAGTCCTTCAGCTGATGATCATCTATTTTGCAGTGTTCCACAGCAGGCTGGGATATGTGGCAGCAGTGGTCAGCTTCGGTATCAACAGCGGTGCATATGTTTCCGAGGTTATCCGCGGAGGTATTTTATCTGTAGACAAGGGGCAGAGCGAGGCTGGTCGTTCTCTGGGCCTTGGGTATAAGGATACCATGCGTTTCATTATCATTCCGCAGGCTGTAAAAACCATCCTTCCGGCAATGGGTAATGAGTTTATCCAGCTGATCAAGGAGACTTCTATTTTGGGCTATGTGGGTATCATGGATCTGACAAAAGCGGCAAGCTATGTTTCTTCCCGTACTTATCAGATGTTCATACCGCTGATCGTTGCAGGTATCATGTATTATCTGATCGTGAAGTGCCTGAGCCTTCTGCTGAAGAGATTTGAAAGGAGACTGAGAGAAAGTGATTGATGTTAAAAATCTGAAAAAGTCCTTCGGGGACGTACACGTATTAAAGGGAATCACAACTCACGTAAACAAGGGTGAGTGTATCTGCATCATCGGTCCGTCCGGCTCCGGAAAATCTACATTTCTGCGCTGTCTGAACCTTCTGGAAAAACCGGAGGAAGGCGAGATCACCGTAAACGGACAGCAGCTTCTGGATCCGAAGCTGGATGTAGATAAATTCAGGGAAAATGTGGGAATGGTTTTTCAGCATTTTAATCTGTTTCCAAATATGACAGTATTGAAAAATATCACCCTTGCGCCGGTGCGCCTTGGCAAATGGAATGTGGCGGAAGCTGATCAGAAGGCGAGGGCTCTTTTGAAAAGAGTCGGACTTGAAGAAAAAGCTGATGTCTATCCAGGAAAGCTTTCAGGCGGACAGAAGCAGAGGGTTGCCATTGCCAGAGCCCTTGCAATGAATCCCCAGGTGCTTCTGTTCGACGAGCCGACATCAGCTCTTGATCCGGAGATGGTCGGAGAGGTTCTTGAGGTTATGAAGGAGCTTGCAAAAGAAGGCATGACCATGCTGGTGGTTACTCATGAGATGGGTTTTGCAAGAGAAGTCAGTGACAGAGTGCTCTTTATGGATGATGGGGTGATTCTTGAGGATAGAAATCCGAAAGAACTGTTTGGGGATCCTCGAGAGGAAAGGACGAAGGAGTTTCTTTCCAAAGTGTTGTAGTTTTTTTGGTAAAAAAGTTTTGTTTTGAAAAAACGGGGAAATTCGTGGGGAGGGGAGGCACTCGGAGTTGCGAAGCCCGTTTCCAATGCCATTTAGATAGAACATTTTGTAGATGATTCTTTATGTTACATTCTGTA
>NZ_JANGAA010000030.1:0-27938 GCF_024461705.1 Blautia sp. DFI.9.10 | reverse complement strand
GAGCAGGAAGCCCCCACTTCAAAATCGTAAGATTTAAGTGGTGGGAGCATGTCACTTGCTTTGTGGAACAGATTGATATTTACAGGGAGGAATCGTATTTCAGATTCTTCAAGTACATAAGAGTTCACTTTTCGTTGTATTTTAAAGAAAGAGAGACATGGAAACTTTGGAACAACAGCGAAAGTATCTTTGAAAAAGATCAAGGGATTACAATAAAATGATATGTAAATGAAGAGTAAGGGGAAAAATGCTGATTACGGATATTATTAACATTTTGGGGAATGAGTTTAGTAGTATATATTGCGTAAATCGTCAAGATCAGTACATTCAGATTTATAGACATCTAAATGAAAACACAGAGTTAGATGAATTAATGAACGAGAAGAAAACATATGAAACCGTAATACAAAAGTATATAGAGACCAATGTATTTGAAGAAGACAGAAATAAAATGCTGGTTGCTACGGATTTTAATAATATATGCAAACAACTGCAACTGGTCTCACAGTTCACAATACATTACAGGATAAAAAATGGTAATGATATTTTGCGTTATCGTATGAAATGTGCAAGAATTGGAAATGCAGATACATTCGAAAAAATAGTGTTTGCGTTTGCAAGTGAGGATTCAGATATAAGATTAGATGAGTTAGGCATTATGAACTTGAGCAGCACCGGTGAGAAAAGAAAAAGCATCTTTTCTCTGCTTATTAAGTGATGATTGTGAGCTGGATCATCGGAGAATGGACAATGTTATTAATGAGTTTGTAGAGAATGCTCCGATTAAAGGAATAAAGATTAAATATGGTATTTACAAAAATATAGATAAGAATCTTTCAATAGCTACCATATATGATTATGCATCTATGGCGGCAGAAACAGTTATGGAAGATTATAATCATGACTATGCGTATTATACAGATGAACTGGCGCAGAAGAGACTTTATAACCAAATGATAGAAAACGATTTTACAGATGCTTTGAAAAATAAGGAGAGATTGGTATAGACGATATTATTTGGATTATTAATCGGCAGGGATAGTCACTTTCCCTTTATATTCCTGCAGGTTTTACATAAGAAGATGGATTTCGGTCAGCAAAGGCAGCTCCCACAATGCCTTTTGGATATCCGCTTCTGCAAGTTGTAGTAAGTAATTGCTTCCCATCAAAATCATGGGGAAAGCGAACTGGTCTGAAAGACCGCCAGTTAGTGTGATGATGATAAGGAGATTTTGAAACTGATGACAGACAGAGATTATGCAATTAAATCAGTGAAAGAAATTACCTTCCATATGGCAAGTCATGCACAGGATTAAGACATTATACTGATATTAAAGAACTGATGACAAGCTACCAGAAACTGATTTTAGAAAACCAGTTGTATTGGAAGAACTGGATATGGAGTGCCAGGAGAAAATCAATGAAGATATGGCATATGCATTGAGTTATTTGAGCATTTATAACAATCAGCTGAATGTGCCAAAGATGCACCGGGAAATGAATAACCTGATGATCATTTATGGCTTGTCTGATATGATCTATCGTGGAATGACACTGGTGAAGTTCTATGCACCGAATGGTGTGATGCTCAGTGAAATCCTTCATTCCTGTTTTTGCAGTCATTATAATAAGACAGATGTGGAAGTACAGCAGGAGCTAGGAATAGGCAGGACTTCTTTTTATAAAATGAAGAAGCAGGCACTTGGATATTTAGGATTTTATTTTTACGAGATCGTGGTACCGCAGGCAAAGGATAAAAGATTTAAACCGTCACTGGGCGTTGAGGAAGAGTAGGTGAGTAATATGAGATACGAAGATTCGATGAAAGGTGTAGCTGATCAAATAATCAAAGAACAGCAGCGAGCCAGTAAAATTAAAAACAATCCAGAAGAGTTCCATTGGCATGACGAATATGCAACGTTGAATTTCTTTCGGTTTATCTGCAAAAATATCGGTAACTTGAGAAATGGAGAAATTGAAAAAATGGTCACACGTTTAAAGTACATAGATCAGAAAGCAGTGGAAAACCATGTGAATGGTGCTGTTTGGGCATTTGATTATGATAAAATGTTCTGTGTATTGATGGAAAATGAAATTTGTCGAAAGGTGTGTGAAAAGAATAAATATAACAGTTGGATGAATCTGATGGGACAGTATTGTGTTTCAAGGACTTAAAGACGAAGAAAGTTGTTGGAGAGAAATAATTTCCAGCAACTCTGTCTTTAATGAATAGAGTTCATTTTTTTATTCAACTATTCCCATGATATATACAATATGTAAATGTGCAATTCAAATATCAGTTTATGCTAAGTGCAAAAATAATAATAATTACTATTATTGACAAAAGAATAATTATCATGTATAATACAGATATACAAGAAACAAAGTGTTAGAAAAATTGCTAGGAACTTGGTAACAAAAATAAATCGACATTGAAAATGGAAAATGACTATGAAAAAATATGAATGTGAACCATGTGGATATATTTATGATCCGGCAGTAGGAGATCCAGACGCCGGTATCGCTCCAGAAACTGCATTTGAGGATATTCCAGATGACTGGACATGCCCAATCTGCGGATTAGGAAAAGATGTTTTCGTTCCTGTAGAAGACTAAGCAGAAAATGCAGGTACGAAACTGCCAGACATTAAAAGAGCCTAAGAGAACATATAAAAGAAATGGAGGTCAAATTATGACTTACGATTTAAACATTACCTTTGATGACAATTTAGTAACAGGAAATAAAACAATCGATACACAGCACAAAGAATTGATTGACCGTATCCAGAACTTTGTAACTGCCTGTCAAAATGGCGACAGCAAAGTAAAAGCAATCAAAATGCTGGATTATCTGGATGAATATACTGACTTTCATTTCAAAGAAGAGGAAAAGCTTCAGGAAAAATCCGGTTATCCAGAGCGTGAAAAACATTATGAAAAACATGAAGAGTTTAAAAAGACAATTCAAGAACTGTATGAATACCTTCAGGAGTATGAAGGACCAACAGATCGGTTCAGTGAACTTGTACAGAAAAATGTAATCGACTGGCTGTTTGGACACATTAAAACATACGACCGCTCTGTGGCAAAATTTATCTTTATGAAACAAAATCCAGACCGATGCTAAAATAAACCAGGGAACGAGTTCACTCAGAATGTAGACAACGTGATGAAGTAAATTAGGGGCTGTCACAATGCAGCCCCTTTCCTGTTATAGCGATATTCTAGGTAATATATTGCGCTGGCATGACATATTATTTTACTACTACTATATGGGAAGAGCAAGCAGCTCTTCTTTTTTTTGTCCTTTTTATCCAATTTTAAGTTGTAAAGTCTCTTTTCATTCGACAAAATTCTCCACAGACAGAGGATATGCGACGAGCATTGATATGAACATCTATTTATGGAAAGAGGATATTGAAGACGGGGAATCGGTAATGACAGCCGAATATAGACCTGTAGAATACGGAAAGGACTATGATGTTGTCAATAATCCTGATAAATTTCAACTATATATAGATGGAAAAGAGATTAAATAGTAATCTCCTGAAAGCAAGCTTTTTGTCAATTATTTCAAAGAAAAATTAAAGGATAACAATACATAGTTTTGACAATGATATTTTGAAAAAATTTATAGGAATGCTCTATTATCAAATTGACATAGGAATATGGTAGCGTATAATTAGAATTGAATACACTGAAAAAATGGAGGAATTACATGAAAGCACATAAATATTGGTCAGTAGGAGCATTGATCACAATGCTTGGGACTTTTTACACTGGATATAAAAAGCAAAAATCAAGTCACAAATACTTTGCTTTAAGTTCTATGTTATGTATGGTAATGGCGATATATACAGGTCATAAAATGATTACCGGGAATAGGAAGAAAAAGGCGAATAAAGAGAAAGATACAGAAAGGGAGGGATAAATAATGTTGGAAGTAGGGGTTAAGGCACCGGATTTTGAGTTGCCAGATCAAAATGGGAAAATACATAGATTATCGGATTATACAGGAAAAAAAGTGATTTTATATTTCTATCCCAAGGATAATACAGCGGGATGCACGAAACAGGCATGTGGGTTTTCTGAGCGATACCCTCAGTTTACCGAAAAAGGAGCAGTTATTCTTGGAGTCAGTAAGGATTCTGTATCCTCTCATAAGAGATTTGAGGAAAAATATGGATTGACATTTACACTTTTAGCAGATCCAGAGCGGAAAGTTATTGAAGCATATGATGTATGGAAAGAAAAGAAAAATTATGGCAAAGTCTCTATGGGAGTAGTAAGAACCACATATCTTATTGATGAACAGGGGATTATTATAAAGGCAAATGATAAAGTCAAGGCTGCAGATGATCCTGAAAATATGCTCAAGGAATTAGATTAATGAAGATAATATTATCCCCTGCTAAAAAGATGATTACAGATACTGACAGCATAGCGCCGGATGGATTGCCTGAATTTATTGAAAAGACGACAGAGATACAAAGTTGGTTGAAAAGTAAGTCAAAAGAAGAACTGAAGACTATCTGGAAATGTAATGACAAAATTACAGAACAGAACTTCAATAGATTGGAAAACATGGATCTTTATCATTTACTTACCCCAGCTGTCTTATCATATGAAGGAATTGCTTTTCAATATATGGCTCCATCCGTGTTTGAGGACAGTCAATTCGAGTATGTACAAAATCATTTGAGAATAATATCTGCATTTTATGGTGTGCTAAAACCAAGGGATGGTGTGACACCTTATCGTTTGGAAATGCAGGCGAAGGTTGGAATAGGAGAAACAAAAAATCTGTATGAGTACTGGGGAGATTTATTATACCGCTCAGTGATTGATAACAGCAGGATTATAATCAATCTGGCATCGAAAGAATACTCTAAGTGCATAGAAAAATATCTGACACGACAGGATAGATACATTACGATTACATTTTGTGAGTTATCAGGAGATAAACTGGTGACAAAAGGTACATATGCTAAGATGGCCCGTGGTGAAATGGTTAGGTTCATGGCTGAAAACAGAATTGAAAATCCTGAGGATATTAAGAAATTTGATAGACTAGGCTATTCATTCCGCTCTGATTTATCATCAGATGCAGAATATGTTTTTGAACGGAAAAAATGATGATTGAATGATTATTTTAAATAAAAGGTAATCAGTAATATTGATTATTATAATAATAGTAATTATTACTATTATCTATTGACAATAAACAGATTGAGATGCACCACGAAGAGAGATATCGTGCACTTCTTAAGAATATTGAAACTGCACAGGTGTTTGAAAAGAGTGAAGTTAAGGTATGGGAATGCCGTAACTGTGGACATGTTGTGGTAGGAACAAAGGCACCTGAGATATGTCCAGTATGTAACCATCCACAGAGTTATTTCGAAATACGTGAAGAGAACTATTAAAGAGAAGGAGATTATTACAAAGAAGAAAGTGATTATTAAAAAAAGCAGTAATGATAGGCTGTGGCTTTGTTGGTTCTGCATCGGTTGGTAAAGAAGCATTAAAGTTTAAGAATCGACGGATGCTTTGAAGAAAGTTATAGAAACAATTGGATTTTAAATTTTAAACATAGGAAGATAAAAAAGATGGAAGTAAAATATTATGTATGCAATCATTGTGGAAACATTATTGAAATGTTAAAGGATCAAGGCGTACCAGTAATGTGTTGCGGAGAGGCTATGCATGAGTTAAAAGCTGGAGTGACAGATGCTGCTGTTGAGAAGCATGTACCTGTATATACAGTGGACAAACAGCATGTACATGTTGTGGTCGGTGAAATAAAACATCCAATGCTTGATAATCATTTCATTGAATGGATTACACTAAATACAAATCAGGGTATTTATAGAAAACAGCTAATTCCAGGACAGGAACCTATTGCGGATTTCTGCCTCTGTGATGGAGAATATGTAGAAGAAGTATACGCATACTGCAATCTTCATGGACTCTGGAAATGCTAAAAACACTTGACTTTCGTGCTAAGATTACAAAATAATTCAGATACAACAGTAATATATGCTGTGTATTAATATATTTATAAGGAGGAATAAACTAATGAAATATGTATGTGACGTTTGCGGATGGGAATATGATGAAGAGGAAGGTTATCCTGAAGGTGGTATTGCACCAGGAACAAAGTGGGAGGATGTTCCAGAAGATTTTGAATGCCCATTATGTAATGTTGGAAAAGATCAGTTTTCAGAAGTTGAATAGAAGCCTAATCTTGTGTTAAATACAGATGGATAAACCAAAACCCTGGTGCGTGAGCAACAGGGTTTTTTATTGCGATATTTTGTGATGATATCACAGAAAATAATCTACCTTTTGCTTATAATGTAGTTAGAAACTAAGTAAGGAGGTAGTCTAAATGAGATTAAAAGATAAAGTTGCAATCATTACGGGTGGAAGCCGTGGTATAGGATTTGCTACAGCTGATAAATTCTTGAAGGAAGGTGCTTCAGTTGTGTTGGCAGCAAGTTCACAGGAATCGGCAGATGTTGCTGTAGATAAATTAAAAGAAAAATATCCCAATGCAATAGTTGCTGGAATTAGTCCAAATCTGGCAAGCATGGAGTCTGTCAGAAAGGCTTTTAAAGAGGCAACTGAAAAATATGGATGTGTCGACATACTGGTAAATAATGCAGGGATTTCAGAAAACACCTCATTTATGGATTATACAGAGGAGACTTTTGATAAAGTCATGGATCTAAATGTAAAAGGAGTATTTAATACTACTCGTGTAGCAGCAGAATGTATGGTGGCAAGAGGCAAGGGGGTCATTCTCTCAACTTCTTCCATGGTGAGTATTTCGGGACAGCCAAGTGGGTTTGCTTATCCGGCATCGAAGTTTGCAGTAAACGGATTGACTGTATCATTAGCAAGAGAACTAGGACCTAAAGGTATTCGTGTTAATGCTGTTGCACCTGGAATTACAGAAACTGATATGATGAAGGCCGTGCCAAAGGAAGTTATCGAACCTATGATTGAAAGAATTCCATTGCGTCGTCTTGGACAGCCAGAAGATATTGCCAACGCGTTTGTGTTTCTTGCTTCAGATGAGGCGAGTTACATTACAGGTGTTATATTAAGTGTAGATGGTATGGCAAGAAGTTAAGTTAATGAGGTATGGTGATGTAATCACGGAAAATAAATGAAATTAAGACTATAATAAATCTACAAAAAGAGAAAGATAAGGAGGACTGTAAAATGTCTGCTATTAATATCAATAAAAATAATTTTCAGAACGAAGTACTGAATTCCGATAAACCCGTTCTTTTAGATTTTTGGGCATCTTGGTGTGCGCCTTGCCGTATGGTAGTACCTATTGTAGAGGAGATTGCAAGTGAGCGTAGAGATATTAAAGTTGGAAAGATTAATGTAGATGAAGAGCCTGAACTGGCAAATAAGTTCAGTATTATGAGCATTCCAACTTTAGTGGTTATGAAGAATGGGAAGATTGTACAGCAGGTTTCAGGGGCGAGACCTAAGAATGCGATTTTAGAAATGCTTTAGGGGGGGGTGTGCTAATGGGATTTTTTGATCTCTTTAAACAGTCGAATATTAATCAAGGCATAGAAGAATATAAAAGGACTGATGATGCAGTTCTGCTGGATGTACGTACACCGCAGGAATATCAGGAAGGACATATACCAGAAAGTAAAAATGTGCCGTTGCAGCAACTTGACAATATTGCTTCTGTAGCGAAGAATAAGGATATCCCACTGTTTGTATACTGTTATTCCGGTTCACGAAGCCGCCAGGCAACTGGGATACTGCAACGAATGGGATATTCTAAAGTAAATAATATCGGTGGCATTGTAGCTTACTCAGGAAAGGTGGAAAAATAAGATGAAGGTAATAATTGTAGGAGGTGTAGCCGGAGGAGCTACAGCCGCAGCAAGAATACGCAGACTGAATGAACATGCTGAAATTACTGTGTTTGAAAGATCCGGATACATATCCTATGCAAATTGTGGACTTCCATATTATATTGGAGACGTGATCACAGACCCGGAAGAACTTACACTACAGACACCAGAGAGTTTTTTTAAACGCTTCCGTATTAACATGAAAATTCATCATGAAGTTATCTCCATACATCCGGAACGTAAAACGGTTTCAGTGAAAAATTTAGAGAATGGTGAGATATTTGAAGAAAAATATGATAAGCTGATCCTCTCTCCAGGTGCAAAGCCAACACAGCCGAGACTTCCCGGAGTAGGTATTGATAAACTTTTTACACTTCGTACTGTAGAAGACACTTTTCGGATAAAGGAATATATAAATAAGAATCATCCAAAATCGGCTGTATTGGCAGGTGGTGGTTTTATTGGTCTGGAACTGGCAGAAAATTTGAGGGAGCTTGGCATGGATGTTACGATTGTCCAGCGGCCTAAGCAGCTGATGAACCCTTTTGACCCGGATATGGCATCCATGATCCATAATGAAATGAGAAAACATGGGATAAAACTGGTACTGGGCTATACAGTAGAAGGATTTAAAGAAAAAGACACCGGAGTGGAGGTCCTGTTGAAAGATAATCCATCCCTTCAGGCTGATATGGTAGTTCTGGCAATCGGAGTCACACCAGACACAGTATTAGCAAAAGAAGCCGGTCTGGAACTTGGCATCAAGGAAAGTATTGTAGTGAATGACAGAATGGAAACCTCTGTACCGGATATTTATGCTGCAGGTGATGCAGTTCAGGTAAAACATTATGTTACGGGTAATGATGCGCTGATTTCTTTGGCAGGACCAGCCAATAAACAGGGCAGAATCATCGCTGATAATATTTGTGGCGGTGATAGTCGTTACCTGGGCAGTCAGGGAAGCTCCGTTATAAAAGTGTTTGATATGACAGCAGCCACTACAGGTATCAATGAAACCAATGCCAAAAAGTCAGGATTAGAGGTAGATACAGTAATTCTTTCTCCTATGAGTCATGCCGGTTACTATCCTGGTGGAAAAGTGATGACCATGAAGGTGGTTTTTGAAAAAGAGACCTATCGTTTGCTTGGTGCTCAGATTATTGGATATGAAGGAGTTGATAAACGTATTGATGTGCTGGCAACAGCAATTCATGCAGGGCTGAAGGCAACCCAGCTGAAGGATTTGGATCTCGCATATGCACCGCCTTATTCCTCTGCCAAGGATCCTGTAAATATGGCAGGATTCATGATAGACAATATAGCAAAAGGTACCTTAAAACAATGGCATCTGGAAGATATGGATAAGATTTCTAGAGATAAAAGTGTTGTGTTGCTGGATGTGAGAACTGTAGGTGAATTTAACAGGGGGCATATGGATGGATTCAAAAACATTCCTGTAGATGAACTAAGGGAACGTATCAATGAAATTGAGAAGGGAAAGCCCGTTTACCTGATATGCCAGAGTGGGCTACGCAGTTATATTGCAAGCCGTATTTTGGAAGGAAATGGATATGAAACATACAACTTTTCAGGTGGATTCCGCTTTTATGATGCAGTGGCTAATGACCATGCACTGATTGAAAGATCATATGCATGTGGTATGGATTATTAGAAATAAATAAAATATTTTTATAGTTTGATTGTAGTATAAAAAGATCCCCCATTTATTAGAATGACTTTCATAATTCTGATAAATGGAGGATTCTTTAGAGAAAAAAACGTTTTATGATCTTTGTAGTGTTTCCAGTCTTTTCGAATCAAGGATTGCTATTTTGCCGCGAGAGAGTCTGACGAGTCCTTCGCCTTGAAAGTATCGAAGCATTCGAGTGATAACTTCCCTGTGGGAACCAAGATGGTTTGCGATAGTTTCGTGAGTGATTTTCAGTTCATTTGTTCCTTCAATGGATGTTTCTTCTAAAAGAAATGAAGCAACACGCTTATCCAAACTCTTCCACATAATCTGTTCAATCAGCCACATGACATCAGAAAAACGGGTAGCCATTAACTCATTGGTATAGTTTGCGACAGGAGCAGATTCTTTCATGATGCCCTTATAGATTTCAGCAGGGATGATCCAAAGATCCGTATCTTTTTCTGCTTCAATGGTTACTTCAAATTGAATAGACCGCATGATACATGAGGCGGATAAAAGACACATATCCATATCGAACAGACGGTAAAGTGTAATCTCCCGTCCTTCATCTGAAAGTATGTAAGTTCGAAGCTGCCCGGATTTAACCAGTAATAATCCAGTACAGTCCAGGTTTCCATTGTGAATGATCGTTCCTTTTTTTACATCCCGTGTGATTAAATTGTCTGAAATTAGTTTTTTCTGTGCTGTATTTAAGTCATTCCATAGTGGAAAATAATTTTCGAAGCTCATAGCAGTCATCTCCTTTACGAACATAGTATACTTGCTTTTTTAAGATGCGTCAATTAAATAATTGACATATGCCATAAATAAAAATATACTGACTATAGTACATGACGGTTGTAAATATGAGGGAGGGATAAATAATGCAGGGAGATGTCAGTTTTACATTTTTGGACCGAATTGAAGAAGTAGAACTGAATATTGTAGATGGACGATGGCAGTCTGCACTGGCATTGGCATTGACTTTGCCAGATATTTGTGGAGGTATTGCTTTCCCGGAAATTGTTAAACATTATCGAGATGGCCGGGTTATGCTGGATCGGCAAAAGAATCCGACCCGTGATGTGGGAACCCAGTATATTCGCTGGTTTGATGAATATGCAGGGGACTACTTTAAACTATCTCAATCTGGTGAAAAGCCATATATTTGCGGAGAACGCTGTTGGCAGCTTCGATGTGAATATCTTCATCAAAATAAAGGATTTTTGAATGATGAAAATAATATACGCTTTCATCTTGGACTAAACTGTGGAATGTCAGTTTGTCAGTTGGACAGTATGAACATACAGGAGAACGGAAACGATGTTCATATAGACATAGAACAGTTTTGTCTGAGGATGTGCAAGGCAGCAAAGAGTTATTATGATAAAGTTCATTTGGAAAAAGACTTTAGTCTCTATAATACACCAGTTTTGGATTTTGTTCAGGTAACACAAAAAAAGAAAGCTGCTTCTATTATTGCACTAGTCTGTGGCAGTGAACGTTATGCAAAAGGATTAAAAGAAACATTGCAGTTTATTTCAGATCAGATCATGCTGTTTTATACACCGGAAAGTGCTAAAACAAAATTAGGCAGACATAAGCCGGATCTTTGGATTGTTACCGAAGATATGACGAGCCAACCGAATCAGCCATGGCGTGCGGACAGGACAACACCTGTAATTTTAATCACAGGCAATCCTGATGCTGTTGAGATTAAAAAGAATTCAGGAAAACTAACTGTTCTTTCTATGCCATTATCAATAGTTGATTTGCGGAAAACCGTCGAAATATATGTGTCGTGAGGAGAAGTTTATGCTGTACATAATACTATTATTTGTATTTGTAGTTGTATATTTGATGATGCTTATGCGGAGACAGAAAGAAAAGATGAGTGAAATTAAAATACAAATAGATCAACTGCAAGCACAACATGATCGATTGCAGAAAGAAAGGGATCAGTTACAAGAACGGATGAATCATCTGGAAGAGCAACGAGAACACTTGCAAATGCAAACAGACCAGGCATTTCGGAGTTCTGATGAAATCGAGAAAATTTGCGATGAGATATGGAATCATGCTAATACCATTCACCTTTACTCTTCGTTAGCTGAAGAAGAAAGCAAATCTATAACAATGAAAGAAAAACAAAAAGAAATTATTCGAACAACTGAGGAGATTCTAAACATCATATATAAATATAAAGGTAATGTATAATAAAAATATGTCATTGTAATGATTAGCGTTCAAGGTAAATTCTTATGTAATAATGTCACAGAAGGATTTACCTTTTTCAGGTACAATAGAGATACAAAATTTGAAAGGGGAACAAAGCATTGGCAAAAAGAGTGGCAAGTGTCGATAAAAAAAGATGTGTTGCCTGCGGAGTATGTGAAAATACTTGTCCGCTGGCAGCGGCCAAAGTTTACCATGGATGTTATGCTGTGATAGAAGAAACAGTGTGTGTAGGATGTGGAAAATGTGCAAAGTCCTGTCCGGCAGGTTGTATTGAAATGAAAGAGAGGACAGCGATGTGAAGAAAAAGAAACATTGGTATGATTATTTATGGATATGGGCGATCCTTTATTTTACACTCGGTTTTTTTAATATTTTGTTCGCCTGGTTTGGGATGATTGATTTCCTGTTGCCGTTAGGAATAGCAATATTCGGTGGAAATAAATTTTTCTGTAATCATTTGTGTGGACGTGGCCAGCTTTTTAGTAAGCTTGGTGGAGATTTAAAATGCTCAAGAAATAAACCAACCCCGCGATGGATGAGTTCAAAATGGTTCCGATACGGCTTTTTGATATTTTTCCTTACAATGTTTGGGAATATGGTATTTCAGACATATTTAGTTGGTGCCGGAGCATCATCCTTACGTGAAGCCATCAAATTATTCTGGACCTTCCGTGTTCCGTGGGGATGGACATACACTGCCGGAACAGTAGCTGATTGGGTGGCACAGTTTAGTTTTGGATTTTATAGTTTGATGCTTACATCTTTGTTGTTAGGGTTGATTGTAATGGTGTTATATAAGCCACGAACCTGGTGTACATTTTGTCCAATGGGAACAATGACGCAGGGTATCTGTAAATTAAAAAATAATGAAAAGAAGTAATACTATAAGGTGATTCATAAAAGGCATATGTCAAAAACGTTATTGACATATGCCTTTTATAGGGCTATTATATAAGAAAAGCGAGAAAGGAGCAGTTTATGCCGAGACCAGTAAAATGCAGAAAAGTCTGCCATTTCCCCAATGTTTTAGAATTTCTTCCGGCAGATGATACGGAGAAAAAAACACCCATTGTTCTGACGGTAGATGAGTACGAGACAATCCGTCTTTTGGACAAGAAAGGTTATAGTCAGGAGCAGTGTGCAGTATCTATGCAGATCGCAAGAACGACGGTCCAGCGGATTTACGAGATTGCCCGGAAGAAAATAGCAGATGCACTTATTGACGGACATCCGCTCAGAATTGAGGGCGGGGATTTCAGAATCTGTGACGGTCAGAGCGGCAACTGCAGCTTTGGAGGATGTTACAAACAGGAAATTTACAAAAAATATGCAGCAGAAAAAGGAGAAGGTATTATGAGAATAGCAGTAACATATGAAAATGGACAGATTTTCCAGCACTTTGGACACACAGAGACATTTAAGATTTACGATGTAGAGGAAGGAAAAGTAGTACATTCAGAAATAGTAGATACGAATGGAAGCGGACATGGCGCATTGGCAGGAGTTCTTAATGCATTGAATGCAGATGTTTTGATTTGTGGCGGAATCGGAGGCGGCGCACAGACAGCGTTAGCGGCAGCAGGCATCAAGCTTTTCGGAGGAGTTTCCGGAGATGCAGATGAAGCAGTAGAAGCTTTTATCAATGAAACACTTGAGTATAATCCGGATGTGAAATGTTCTCACCATGAGCACAACCACGGGGAAGGACATACATGTGGTGAGCATGGATGTGGAAGCCACAGCTGCCATTAAGAAGAATAGCAAAAAATAATAGTACGAAAGGATGTGCCAAGGTAATGTAGAAGTTACCGCAGTACATCCTTTTGTGTTATGTGATTCTCATATTGATTATTTCTTACTTGCCGAAAATAATGAATTGAACGTATAATACTCCCATCTTTTTGTAACTGTCAAAGATGAGAGTATACTTAATTTATTGAGAAGAGTCAATTATATAACTGACATATGCTGTAAATAGAAGTAAAAAAGCGTAATAAAGTAAATCAACTTTTCTGTGATATCATCACGGAAGCAAGCACTTATTTGGGGTATATTAAGTTCAAATAGGAGAAGGAGTTGAAAAATATGACATCTATAAATATAAATAAAGAAAAGTTTGGACAATTAATTCATAAGGAAAAACCGGTTTTGGTTGATTTCTGGGCACCGTGGTGTGGTTATTGCCGTAGAATTGGAGCAGCTTATGAAAAAATAAGTGAAGAATACAGCGATATTCTTGTTGCTGGAAAAGTAAATATTGATGAAGAACCGCAGATTGCAGAAGCTGAAAAGATTGAGGTGATTCCTACGCTGGTTTTATATCGAAATGGAAAGGCAATAGATTCTATTGTTGCACCTGAATCAAAAATAATGATAGAGAATTTTATTAATGAAGCATTGGAAAAATAAAAGGAGGACTGCTGTATGAATGAAAATCATGTTTACGATATGATTATCGTAGGGGGAGGACCTGGAGGGTATACTTCAGCATTATACGCAGCCAGAGCAGGACTTGATACAATTGTTATAGAAAAATTATCTGCAGGTGGTCAGATGTCATTGACCTGGCAGATTGATAACTATCCTGGTTTTGAAAATGGAATTGACGGATTTTCATTGGCAGAGAAAATGCAAAAACAGGCGGAAAAATTTGACGCTAAAAGTGAATATGCTGAAGTTTATAATATGGATTTAACAGGAAAGCTTAAGAGAGTAGAAACTAGTTCGGGAATTTATATTGGGAAAACAGTAGTGATTGCTACTGGAGCAAATCCAAGAGAACTTGGCCTTGCTAAAGAAAAAGAATTGATAGGTCATGGGGTTGCTTATTGTGCCTCCTGTGATGGTATGTTTTATAAAGATAAGATCGTGGTGGTTGTTGGTGGTGGAAATTCTGCTGTATCAGATGCTGTTCTTTTAAGTCGAATTGCTAAGAAAGTCATCATTGTTCATCGAAGAGATACATTACGTGCAACGAAAATCTACCATGACCAGCTGATGAAAACTGAAAATATAGAGTTTCGATGGAACAATACAGTAAATGAACTGATTTATGGAGAACGATTGACTGGTGTGCGGTTGAAAGATACAGTTACAGGAGAAGAAAACATTATAGAATGTGACGGCCTGTTTGTGAGTATAGGAAGAAAACCGACAACAGATTTTTTAGGTAATCAGATAGAACTGGATAATAAAGGATATATTGTGGCAGGTGAAAACACTGAAACGAGTATTCCGGGTGTTTATGCTGTAGGAGATGTCAGAACAAAGTTACTTCGTCAGATAGTAACAGCAGTGGCAGATGGTGCTATGGCAGTACATATGGCAGAAGAGTATGTGGAGAAATAACAATCAGAATTTAATTGTTTAAGAAATTGTTCTTTGGTTAATGGCATTTTTATGTATCCTCTAGTTTTACTAAAATTCAATATGTATTATGTATATAAATAACAGATAATCAGGTATTATCCTTCAGCTATTTGAAAAAATATATATCTACTGCAACTGTTCCGTAATATCTATAGTTTAAAAATGTACAAGAAGGTCGGTTGTCTTATTGGGGACGATTAAGAGGAAGAAATAAACACTATATAATGAAACAATTACATATGAGATGGAATTTTCTATAAGGACACAGGAATCTGGCAGTTCTTAGTGTTACTAAATCCTTCTGTCGTACAGGCTTCATAAAAGGAACTAATATGCGACACTATTGCAATCGAGGTAATATTGACATAGAATTCCATGTATTATAGAATGGTATCTGTAAAAAGAAGGCATGAAGAAAGCAGCTTTAAACGGGCTGCTTTTTTTGTGTCTTCTTTTGTCTTTCCTGAGTACCGGAGGAGTTTTCTGGATGGAGCAGAGAAGACAAAAATAAATAAGAACAGGAGGAAGTATATGGAGGATACCAAAAAAACAGTTTTGGCGGGAAATGGGGAAAAAGATGTTCCGCGTGCGGTCTACGATGGTGTTTTGACAATTGATGTAGACGCACAGGTTGAAAGCATGGAGGAACAGGAAGAAGCCAGATGGCATCAGCTTTTGAATGCACATCGTACCAGAAAGATCCTGACGGGCCAGCTCGGGGGCATTGAAAAACTGGAGAGCGGGTGGATGGTCGCTGTTACATACTTTAATGGTTTCCGGATCATTATCCCAATGAATGAAATGATGATCAATCTTCAGGGAGACGGGCGTGAAAATGCGGATACCTTAAACCGTCAGGTCCGTATTGCTAACAACATGCTCGGCTGTGACATTGATTTCATCATCAAAGATCTGGATAACAAGAGCCGGAGTGTTGTAGCATCCAGAAAAGATGCAATGCTTAAAAAGAGACAGACTTTTTATATCGGAGAAGATACAGAAAAACCAATGCTCTATGAAGGCAGGATCGTAGAAGCAAGGGTGATCGCAGTAGCTCCCAAAGCAGTCCGCCTGGAAGTCTTTGGTGTAGAAGTATCTGTCCGGGCCAGAGACATGGCCTGGGAGTGGATGGTAGATGCCGGAGAAAAATTCCAGGTAGGCGATCTGGTGCTGGTCATGGTCAATAAGGTGGAAGCAAGCTCTGTTGACCAGATCATTATAGATGTGGATGCAAAGAGTCCGACAGCCAATATCAATAAAGATAATCTCCGGAAATGCCATAAACAGGGAAAATATACAGGGATCATTACGGAAGTCTATAAGGGAACCTATTTTATCCGCCTTGATATCGGAGTCAATGCCGTGGCACATTCCTGCAATATGTCCGCACTTCCGGGAAAGAAAGATAAGATCGGATTTGTGGTGACCCGCATCAACGACAACTATGAAGTGGCAGAAGGCATTATCACAAGGCTTATCAAAAGAGCTTCCTGAAAATATTTTTATGATTTTCAAAGAATTCTGTTGACACAGAAAAAGGGATTTCTTTAATATCGGAGAAAAAGATGGAAAGGGGTGACGTCAGATGGCAAAAAAGAAGAAAAAACAGATGCGGGAAACCTTGTACTGTCCGTATTGCAAAAGACCCGGGGTACTTAGGCCTGCGGCTTATGTCTATGGGGATAACAACCTGGATCCGGAGAAATACCTGTATGTATGCAGCGGCTATCCTTCCTGTGATTCATACATTGGGGCACACAAAAAAAGTATGCGTCCCATGGGAACCATGGCTGACAGCAATCTGCGTAATAAGCGGATCGAAGCACACAGAGCTTTGGATGCAATCTGGAAAAATGGTTATATGACCAAACACAGCACATATATCTGGCTTCAGAACCGTTTGAATCTCCGGGAAAAGGACACACATATCGGGAAATTTTCTTATTACCTGTGTGAACAGACCATCCGGGAATGTACAGACTATATAAAAAGCCGAGAGGAAAAAAAGAAATCCCCGGATAAAATAAGCGTGGCATGACGGAAAGGATGGATGCCCTTGAGACTACAGGCGACAGAAGATGATGTATATCATCTGATGGACCTTAAAGAACAGTATTTTATTATGACAGCAATATGCAGTGTGGCAGAGGGAATCAGCGCATACTTTTTCATATACCAGAAAAGATGCTGGGATCTTGTATATTTGTGTACTGCACTGGCGCTTGCGATAATCCTGCTTCTTCGTCAGGCCATAAAAATCAGCCGGAGGATCATGGAGGCAGAAAACTGTTATATGGCACTTGAAGAGGACAGCCTGGCAGTCTGCCAGCCGGAAAAGAACGGAAAATATGAGTCCTGCAGGATCTTTTACGATGAGATGGACAAGATCGTAGAAGGAACCAGGCGGGGAGTTCCGGAATTTTATATCGTGATCCGAAAAGAAGGGAAAGAACAGAAAAGCTTTTTCCTTTTGGATGAGGAAGAACAGGAACGGGATGTTTTCTGTGTACGATCCTTTGGCTTTGACAATCAGGGATTCATGGAGTTTTATCGGAAACTCAGGTGGATCGTTCCGGGAAGAACAAGGATTATCGGGACCAAAACCCAGGAAGTATGGAAACTGCGGCGGCCGAATATCGGAATCTGTACGGCAGCAGGCATGCTTTTGGGGTATGCACTTCCAAAACTCCTGGAAATGATGATGTATTGATAACAAGCTATATGGAAGAAAGCAGATCAGAAGCAGAGACTAAAAAGAGTGAAAATGACAAGGAGGAAATGTCATGAGATGGTATACAGCAATCGGAATGAAAAAAGATGATGCAGATGGAAGGTTTTGCGTCTGGGTAGATGGGGAAGAAAAAGTACTTACAGAAATGGAAACTATTTTGTGGGCTGCGCTCACCTGGTCTTTCTGTGAAGAGGATAAGGTCCATTCCCAGATGCATCGTCTTCTTGTATTTAGCCTTGGAGAAAAACAGGCACAGGAATGGGCGGACAAAGAGGATTTTCAGTTTTGCCTGAACCGTCTGGTAAAGCGGGGCCTGGTTGTTCTGACAGAAGGATGTACCAGAGAGGAAGCTGTATACAGTATTATCAGCCGGTCAGTCATGGCTCCCATGGCCTTTTCACGGACAGAACGCATGAAGCATTTTATGGAAGCCCTTTCCATGGGAAAAGGACTGAAGTTTTCACTGAGGGCTTTTAAAAAGCCGCTGCTTACAGAAGAGGAATACCAGCTACTTTCCTATCTTCAAAGAGAAGGGGATGTTTCCTATCATCTGAAATGCTTAAAAGAAAAGGCAAAAAGCAGGGAGTCCCATTTGGAAGATTCCCTCCAGGAACAGATACAACGGGAATTTATAAGCCGCGTAGCGCAGCTTTACTATAAGAAACAGCTTGTGATCGACAACATAAGAAGGGAGGACTGTCTTGAAGCAAACGGAACATCCGTATTGGCACAGGCTGTATAAATGCTTGGAAGATTTTGGCACACGTTATCAGAATATACCGGATTTTTTTAAGGACAGGATCCAGCGATATGGTATCCTGTCTCTTTTTATCCTGCTTTTCGGATTATTTATGGGAACATGGATGAAAGATAAAACTTTTATTTTCTGGTCTTTCCTGCTTGGGATTATCGGATTTATAAGAACATATCTTATTTTCCGCACCGCTGATAAAAAGACCTATGAAATCGTGGAAGGGCTGGTAACCGGGATAGACGGGAAAAATCCCTTTGCAAGATTACGGAAGATCCGGGTAAGTGATCCGGCCGGACGGCAGAGTGAACTTTTGCTGGATAAAAACGTAAAAGTTTTGGAGGGAAAACGTTACCGGTTTTATTTTGGCATAAATGAAAAGAAGCTGGTAGGAATCCGCCGGGTGGATGCAGCACTCAATAACGGTACTTTTTTGGGAAACGAAGAAATATAAGAGGAAGAGATTCCTTTTATAGCAGGGAGGGGAGCACCAGGCATGGTTCGATTCCATGCTGCCCTGTTTCCGCAAAAGACTATTGCGGGAAATACAGCAAAGGAGAGAAGGATATGTCAGAAACACTACAGGGAACCGTGAAATGGTTCAGCGCACAGAAAGGATACGGCTTTATCACCGGTGAAGACGGGATTGATTATTTCGCCCACTTTTCGGAGATCCAGATGGATGGATACCGGAAATTAAGCGGTGGCCAGCCGGTCCTTTTTGAAGCAGGGACGGATGCCAATGGGCGAAGCCTTGCCAAAAATATTTCCCCGGCGGATCCAAACGCTGAGTAAGACGTTTTCATAGTGCATGTACAGATTACCTATTCCCCTCAGATACATGCACTTATGCAGACGGATGAAACAGACAGGCGGTATCATGCCGCCTGTCACAACATGTAGCAGAATAATAAAGATAACTCACACAATAACACAATATATAGTTAAAATCAATTGACAACCACAAAATGTTGTGGTAGTCTTTAAATGAAAAATAATTTAACAGTCTATAAAAGACTGTGGTTATTCTTTAGTTCCGGACATTCCGGAAGAAACACTTTGGGGCAGCTTTGCCCTTAATGAGAAAAAAATGGATATGCAAAATATAAGGAAGATGCAAGAAGGAAAGAAGATTCTTTTTGTGTCTTTTTTTATTGCATAAAAAGCAGAAAGGAGGAGCACGAATGAAACTGGCAGTTAAGGAAACTGCAAAAAGAAATACCTTAAGAACATCAAAAAAAGAAAACACATTGTAAAATCAGGAGGGTCGATTATGGAGACAATTAAATGGGAAAACGCAAATGCACTGGAAATTGGAATGCTTATGGAGATGGCAGAAGACGGCTATGTATTTTGCATCGAAGATGGAAAGATACAGGCTGTTGAAGTCCGGATTTTCAGCTAGCGTGGAAAGGCGGACATTATGTATTATAAAGATGACTTTTATAAGGAGTTCCGGACAGAAAAGGAACTGTGCGAGTATCTGGAAGAGATAGACAGCCGGGCAGAATGGATCCGGATCACCAGTAAGAAATTAAAGGTGGCAGCTGCAGGAGAGGAAACCTGCACAGAGGTTCCGGGCATTTCCCTGGAAGCACTGGAAAAAGATACTTTATCTCATTCCAGGCTGGTTCTTATCCTGCCCGAGAGGATCTGTTATATAGGAAATTCAGCAATCAAATCGTTGAAAGGACGGGCCAGGATTGATGGAAAAGCCCTGGCAGATGTCGATAAGAAAACACTGGCAGAGATCTTGAATAAATGCCTGAAGGTTGCAAGAGGAAGAGCACTGATCCGTTTCTGTGAAGGAAAAATAAGGGCAGTCCTGTCTGGTGATGAAAAAGATTATGCCATCATATCCATGCCGGATATGTACATGGTTACCTCGGCATATATCCATGGGGACTATGAGAAGGCAACGTTTTTAAACGGCTATGCAGATCATTATTCTGTTACGGCGTCCTGGCAGCTGGAAGATACGAAACTTACAGATGTTTATAAGGAACTGATGCAGAATTATGGAAGAAAGACCGATAAGGACATAAAAGCAGTTGTACGGATCACTACGTCAGACGTTGGTGTGTCCGGAGCGAATATTTTTTATTCCCTGCAGGAGCCGACAAGAAATGTGATCCTTGGCAATGCCCTGAAGGTTACGCACAAAAACTGTAAAGGAATGGAAGATTTCACGGAAAACATAGAGTCGATCTTTGATTACTACCGGGAAGTCTTAAAAGGGGTCATGCGGCTGTGTGATATCTGGATCGAGCATCCGGCAAATGCCATGGCTGGGATCATGAAGCAGGCGGGATTTGAAAAAAAACTGCTTGCAGAAACCGTGGAGCAGTTTAAGGCTACTACCGGGAATGAGCCATGCAGCGCATACGAGATCTACTGCGGGATCTGTGAATCCATTACCATTGCAAGGCAGGAAAAGACGAATGAGAGAGGACTTTTAGCTCTGGAAGAAAAAATTGCCGGCTGTGTGTCAAAACGCTGGCATGAATATGATATTCCTGGCACTGTAAAATACTAACAGGATTTAAAAGAATGGAGACAGCATGGACTGTCTTTTTTTGATGGGAGGAAAACATGAAGGTTACGAATGGAAAAGATGTGGCAAGGCTGCTGGTAGATGAATACTTGAACTGCCATCCCACCGGACACAAAAAATTTATGGAGTCCATGGCAAAAGAGCAGCAGGAAATAAAAGACAATTACACTTATCTTGGGTTTGCCTGGCTAAAAGGTCTTTCAGAGGTCAGATATTACGATCTTCGAAACGAAGCATCGAAACTGATGGCCGATGATCTGTGTCTGCATGTAAAGGAACAGCCAGAAAGGGTGCGCCTGGTGTATGAAGGTGCAGAGGAAATGGAGATCAATCCTTCTGATGAAGAGCAGATGGCAAAAATGTTTACCTGCTACCTGCTTGCAGGAAGTATGGACGGATATGGGGAATTTGTGGATTATGCCCTTGATACCCACCGGACACTGCAGCAGAACCTGACACGTTTTTTTGTGGAATGGTTTACAAAAGCAGAAAAAGGCTCTGCATTTTTAAAACGGGCAAAAATGGTGTATTCCAGGTATTCCCTGCCATATATCTAAATTACGGAGGTATGTGATGGATAGAAAACTTCCGGACTGGTTAAAAGAGAGCAGGGAGGCAGAAAAACTGATCGCATGGCTGAAATCGCCGGATTGTGAAGTAAAAGAATTTTCCGGACAGATGTTTATAAAGGCAAGATATGGAAACTGTTTCTTTTTCTTTGACTGTTTAAAGGAAAACAGAAAAACAGACCGGAACTGGTGTGCCGTGATCCACATGCCGGAGTATTCCCTTTATGAAGCAGAAGATCTTTTTCTGAAGCCGATCGGGATACCGGATGATTTTGGTTTTCCTGTGCGTGAGGATCTGATCCCGAAACTGGAAACACAGATAAGCCGCATTGGAAAGAAACTTATCCGGGAACAATGGGATGAACTTTTGTTAAAAGGCGGGTATGCAGCTGCACAGATGATCCCGGAGATTAGCAGGGTTTATATCCAGCTAAATGCAGACCGTTTTATTAAAAAAGGAAAGCGGCCGGAGGATCTGATCTATCAGCCGCAGTTTCATTTTGCGGATATGAAGTGGGAATTTTCTGACCGGATGTTTCTGGAATATTTAAGCAACCCGCAGCGGGCAGCAGAGCTTTTCGCCCAGAAGTGGCTCCTTGAAAAACTTCCGGAGATTTCAAAAAAGAAGATCTGTATCGGATGTATCCGGGAGGAAATGGAAGAAATGTTAAAAAAGACTGGGACAGGGCCGGAGGTAAGCCTTCCGCGTTCTGCTTAGTATAAAAAATGAAAAAATCAGGAGGAAACGAATAATATGGGTAAATACAATTACATGAATCTGAACCAGAAGATGATCAGGATCCGGAAGAAAGTGCCGAAGCTGATCCGCAAACGGTACAGTGAGGACGTTACTTATGATTTTGTAAAACTGGATGATATTTATGAATGCCTGACACCGGCCCTTAATAAATATGGGGTCGATTTTGACATCTTAAGTGAAAGACCGACACAGGTGGACGAACAGGGCAATTCCGTGTTTTTAAAGGAAATGGGAGCACTCTGGAGATATGAGGCTGACCTGGAGCTGTGCTGGACCAATGCAGACCGTCCGGGAGACAAGGTACGGAGCTTTTTGCATGTCATTGGAACCAATGAAGCACCGGATAAAGCAAAAGGTGCGGCATGGACGTATGGCCTGAAGTATTATTTCTTGAATAAATTCAACATCATGCAGGCATCTGGAATAGACGATCCGGACATGCGTGGGACGGAAAAAGAAGAAATGCCGAAGCAGGAAGCTTCCGTAAAACCGGAAAAACCGAAAAAGAAACAGGAAAAGGCAGAAAGAAAAGAAGCCGCAGCAAAGCAGGAGCAAACGGAACCGGTCAGGGAAAAGAAAACGGATCGTAAAAAACTGCATGATGGAAATGCCATATCAGAAGGTACTGTAAAAGTGGAATATGCAGTGACGGATACAGAAGAAAACCTTCCTGGACAGATGACTTTTGGAATGGAAGAAAGTGAAAGCGGACTGGAAGAATTTTCCGATGAAGAAACCAAAGCGGAAGATCCGGTTCAGACCGAGGAAATCTCCGTAGATGAAGAAATTACTGCCGAGACGGATGCAGACGGTTTCCGTGCAGTAGAAGAAACGGATGAAGTTCCATTTGATGAAGATGATGAGATTTCTTTTGATGCAGAAGAAGAGGAAGAAACACCAGAAGAGACTGCAGAGGAAGTGTTGGAGGATATGGCTCACGAAGAGGATGCAGAGGATGAAGTGAAATGGGCAGAAAAGGTTATCTGTAATTTTGTTGTCTATGCCGGAACCCCTCTTGGGGAAATGATGCAGGATGCCAGAGGTTACCAGACAATCAAATGGCTGGTACAGCGTTACAAAGGCCAGAATCAGGAAATACAGAAAGCTGCGAAGATTCTTTTGGATCATGAAAAGGAAATGCAAAAAGCAGCCTGAAAACAGAGAAATAGTTTGAGGTGGCTCCGGGAACGGGGCCATCTTTTATGAAAAGGAGGAAGGCATGTATGCCAGAGAATCGTTTACGATCGCAGAAGTAGCAGATCTTTTGTCAATCCGAAGACTGAGTGCTTCTTACCAGGACGAATTTCCGGTGGAATGTCCCTTTTGCGGGGATTTAAGAGGAAAATGCAGTTTTTGCATCCGCAAAAATGGAGAACTGAAAAATGTTTACCATTGCTATCACTGCGGGGCGGCCGGGAACATGCTGACACTGTATGCGGAACTATCCGGCATTTATGGAAGGAACCGGTATAAAGAAGCCTACCGGGAGATAAGTCAGGCACTTTCTTTTCCTGGAACGGATGAAAGACAGCAGTCCACGACACGAAATGGTTTCGCTTCTATCGTTTCTAAAAAGAAACGCATTTCCCTTACGGAAGAGGAATTGGATTACCGGGATCATGTATATAAGGAAATGCTCACTTTTCTTAAGCTTAAGGAAACACACCGGAGGAACCTTCTCCTGCGTGGGCTGACGTTAAATGAGGTCAGACAGATGGAAGAACGAGGTTTTTTAAGTACGGATGATGAGAATTCCGTGACCATTGCCAGAAAGCTCTTAAAAAAGGGATTTCGCCTGGATGGGGTTCCTGGATTTTTCATCAATCGGGATGGTGACTGGGAAGCTGCTTTTTATAGGAAGAATAACGGGTATCTTTGCCCAGTCCGGGATGGGAAGGAACGGATCATAGGATTCCAGATCCGGCTGGATGTTCCTTTAAAAGAACGGAAGTACCTCTGGTTTACCAGCAGCGGCTTAGAAAGAGGCACATCAAGCGGCAGCCCGGCAGGAATGTTTGGGAAAATAAAGGATGGCACGGTTTACGTAACGGAAGGGATCTTAAAGGCAGAGATCGCATGGATGTGTACAGGAAATCCTTATATCGGAGTCCCTGGAGTTTCCAATCATAAAGGACTGGAAACTGTCTTGCGAAAACTGAAAGAGCAGGGGTTAAAAAGAGTTTACGAATGTTACGACATGGATAAAATGATGGAATTGTCCTGTAAGCACGATGAAAAAAGTGCGTGCCGGCAATGTGAACATGGAATTTATCTGTATCATGGAGAATGCCCCAAAAAGCGCAGAAAGCGGGACATGATCCGAAAAGGCTGTATAAAACTATATGAGATCTGTGAGGAACTGAATGTGTCCTGCAAAAGAGTTACCTGGGATACCGATGCATCCGGTACCTGGATGGAACACTACAAAGGCGTGGATGACTGGATCCTTCAAAAAGAGGAAAAAGAACACAGGAAGACGGCATAAAATGTTTGGTCAGATAAAAGGGAAACTGGAATTTTTTTCAGTTTCCTTTTTATCTGGCTGAAAAAGCCGGAAGAAAGGAGAAAGCGATGCAGATAAGAGACGGACCAAAAGAAAACTGCCGGGAAAAAAGCAATCATGAAAGGAGAACGTGCACTTGGAAAAAAACTGGAAGAAAAGATGGATGGCGGGTGCGATGGCTTTTGCTCTGTGCTGCACTACGCTCTTGCAGACGGGAGCTTCTGCAGTATCCGCCGCTGAGGTGGGAGGCGTTTCCGCACAGAGCGAGACGCAGATCGAGGTACAGACAGAAACACAGACAGAAACGCAGACGGAGAAAAGCGAGGAAGAACTGATCGAGGAAACCGTTGCTGATCCGGAACTTGCGCTTATGGTTACCGAAGGGGAAGCCTTTGATATCCAGAATGATTTTACAGGACTGAAACTCTCTGAAGGAGACCATGTGGAACTGAAAAAAGCAGCAATGGAAGACGGGACTGTATTTGATTATAACCATGCGGGAACCTATAAATGCGTATATCTTGTTACACCCGCATCCGGGGAAGCCTATCTGGTTGCCAGAAACATTACGGTGACACCAAGGGAAGCAGAAACAGACGGATCCAATGGCGGTCAGGAACAGGAAAGCGGCGATGACGAACCGGAGGCAGACCCCGTCCTCCCGACCATAAGCCCGGAAGATGCCCCGGAAACCCTGGAAGAGCCGGAAGAAACGGAGGAGCCAGAAGAAGAGGAAGCAGAAGAATTTTCCGATGAGGAACCAGAGGATGGAAGCCATCAGGTTGACATCGTACAGGGAAATGAATTCAATATTGAACTGGACCACGAGGACGGACGTTACCAGACGGGGGAGACGGTCAACTTTTCCGGTGATATCCCGCAGGGAAGCCTGATCGCAGTGGGAACAAGTCTTGTCGAAGCAAACCAGACAGAGAATACCGAAGATCTTCTGTATGCAGAAGTAAGCTACGATGAGGGAACAAATTCCTTCAGCTTTGAGATGCCGGAAGATGATGTTGCATTAAGTGTGGTATATGACCAGGCTGAGGGCGGTATTAGTACCATGGCAGCTTCCGATGGAGACTTGTGGGATGATTCAACAGACATTGAAGCTAATACCTATTACTATTATTCAGATGGAAAACTGCATCCTTTTGATTCTGTTATGGGACAGGGCGGAAATGATTCCTATAAGTATATCCGTTACAAAGCAGGCGGAAAGACTTATACCGTCTATGCATACTGCATGCAGCACAGTAAACAGTCCCCGCCAAGTGGAACGACTTATAAAAATATGGTCGAACTGGATGAGGGCGGCGATGACCGTTATTTAAGGAAGGCCATGTTTTACGGATATGGCGGTCCCGGATGGGGCGGCACATTCAACGGCTATAATATCAAATCCATCATGGAAAAATACGGCTGTTCCTCCGAGACCCGTGCAATGCAGCATTATCTGGTCGATTATTTATATGACGGGGAATCCGGATTTGGAGGATCCCTTTCGACAACTGCCAAAAACATGTTAAAAGAGATCAAGGCAGCCCTTGCAAAGATGCCGGATCCAACGACCATGGAGCTGACACCTGGGCTCAGTGCTTCTGCAAATGGAAACCAGAGCCCGACCTTCACATGGAAGGCAAACGCAGCTTTTGTGATCACGATCCATCTGGAAAACGGGGTCTCCCTTGTAAATGAGACGACAGGAAAAACCGGGACCGGAAATGTGAGCGTAAAGGGCGGTGAAAAATTCCATCTGGAAGCAACCACCCAGAATATTGGAAGCCTGAAAGGAAAATATGCGATCACATCCAACTATCCGCTTAATTTCCATGCCATGCTCTTAAAGCTGGCGAACAGCCAGGATATCGGCTTTGGATATTATACCGATACACTGGAGCTGAATCTGGAGGTAGACTGGCCGGATGAAGCAACGGTCAAGATCATCAAAAAAGATAAGGGAAGCAACGCGCTCCTTGCAGGTGCCGTTTACGGCATCTATGCAGATGAAGCCTGCACGAAACTTATCAAAAAAATGCCGGCAACAAATGCAAAAGGGGAATCCGAAGTAAAGATCACCAAAACACAGGATACCGTTTACCTTCGTGAAATCTCAGGCCCATCCGGATATGTGCTGGATACGAAAGCCTATGGGGTAAAACTGGTCGTGGGGCAGACCGCTTCCAAGAACTTAACGGATAAAGAGCAAAAAGGTGCACTCACCATTTATAAAGAAGGAGAAGTGCTTACTGGAGCGACCGTCACGGAAGATGGTGTGACCTTTGCCTACGAAAAACGGAAATTGAAAGGAGCCGTTTACAGTGTTTATGCAGGTGCAGATATCAAGGCGGCAGATGGCACCCTCATCTATAAAAAAGGTGCACTTGTCAAGGATAATCTGGTTACCGGAGATGACGGAAGCGTTACGTTAAAGGATCTCTATCTTGGCACCTACACAGTAACCGAGACGAAAGCTCCGGATAATTATGTATGCAAAGGAGAGTCTAAGACTGTTGAGCTTGTGTATGCAGGCCAGACCGTAGAAGTGCAGACTGTCAGTGCAACATTTTTAAATGAACGCCAGAAGGCTGCAGTCCGTGTGGAAAAGCAGGACGAAGAGACAAAAAATCCGCTCTCCGGAGGCATCTACGGGCTGTATGCAGCAGAAGATATCAAAGTTGATGGTAAGACCGTTGTTCCCAAAGGAACCCTGATCGAAAAAGCAACGACCGGAGCCGATGGAAAAGCTTCTTATAAAGCGGAACTTCCGATTAATTACAGCTACAGCATCCGGGAGATCCAGGCACCGGAACTTTACCTTAGATAGGTAATTGCGAAACTCGCGGTGCTCGTTCGTAACCTTGAACCAAAACAAGGA